>NZ_JBINOT010000002.1:0-271872 GCF_043952055.1 Arthrobacter sp. NA-172
TAACCTACTTCGTTCATTTGTTGAAAGAGCCGATATTAACCAGGGTAGAAAGATGCAGAATCGGAGTTTTCGCATTTATCGTGAAACGCTTTCGCGTTTTTCGTGCGCCGCTTCAACTGGGTCTGCGATTGGTGCTGCCAGCAGGAGCTTCTGCGTGTATGGGTGCTCGGGCGTGGACGTCCGCCAGGGCCGCGGGTCCGGTTTCGACGATGTCGCCTTTGTAGACGGCACTGACGCGGTGGCTGATGTGGCGGACGACTGCAGGTCGTGGGAGACGAACAGGTAGGCAGCCCCGGTGCTGCGCTGGATGTCGATGAAAAGGTCCATCACCCGGGCCTGCGTGGACAGGTCCAGTGCCGAGACCGGCTCGTCGCAGACGATGAGTTTGGGTTTAGGGGCGAGGGCGCGGGCGATGGCGACCCGTTGACGCTGCCCGCCGCTGAACTCCCGCGGCAAACGCTCTGCAGCGTCCCGTGGGAGGCCGACCTGATCCAGCAGCATCTGGACCCGGGCTCTCGCCTCACCCGCTGCGGCACCCTGCACCACGAGCGGCTCACTCAGTGTGTCCCCGACAGTGAGGGAGGGGTTCAGTGAGGTGTAAGGGTCCTGAAAACGGCACCTGGATGTCTTTGGACAGTGTCCGGCGGTCCCTGGGGCTGGCGTGGGTGATGTCGGCACCTCTGAAGGTGATGCGGCCCCCGCTGGGCTTTACCAACCCCAGAACCGCCCGGCCGATGGTGGTCTTACCTGACCCGGATTCGCCTACCACGCCCAGGGTCTCGCCCTCGCCAATACTCAGAGACACCCCGTGCAGAACCTCGATTGCCTTGGGACGGAAGCCCCGGCCGGTGAAGGCAACGCGCAGGTCGGTCACGTCCAACAGTGGTGTACTCATCAGTTCTTCTCCCCAATGGCCGCCGCGACTGGCACGGGCGGGTCGGTCCGTACGGTGTGCTCGTCGAGGATCGAACCCAGGAGCATCTGTGTATAAGGGTGTTTCGGTTCCCGGAACAGCTCGAGCGCCGTACCGGACTCGACGACCTGCCCGTTCTGCATCACGGCGATCCGGTCGCAGATGTCGGCAACCACACCAAAGTTGTGCGTCACGGCGAGCAGGACAGCCATGTTCAGTTCCGCCTGAAGATCCCTCAGCAGGTCAAGGGGGGGGGGGGGGGGATTTCGGCCTTGGACTGTCACGTCAAGTGCGGTTGCGGGTTCATCAGCGATGAGGAGCTTGGGACGGCTTGCCACCGCCCCGGCAATCAGGACACGCTGGGCCATACCGCCGGAGATCTGGTGCGGGTACGAATCGAAGGTCCGCTGGGAATACCTGATTCCCACGCGGTCCAGCAGTGCCAGCACCCGGGCTTTGGCATCCGCGCCGGACATGCGGCAGAGGCGCGGATGCCTTCCACGGCTCGGCGCCGATGGTGTAGGAGGGGTCGAGATTCGACATGGGCTCCTGCGGGATGTACGCGATCTCGCGGCCTCGCAGGGCGCGCAGGTCCTGCTCCCGGAGGCTCGAACAGCTCCCGTCCCTCCAACCTGATGGAGCCGCGCACAACCACAGCCTCCGACGGGAGCACCCCAAGGATCGAAAAGGCGGTTTGGGTCTTGCCGGAACCGGACTCCCCCACCAGGCCGAGCGTTTCGCCCGCCCGAAGGTCAAGGGTCACACCTTTCACGACCTCGTTCAGCTGTCCTGACGGCGTTGGGTACGCGATCACCAGGTCATCCACGGACAACAGGTCTGCCGGACCATCCTCGCCCGGTCCCCCAACGCTGCTCGCTACTTTCGATGCAGCTATTTTTGCCGGTTTCAGTTTGACGCCTTCAAATGCGTCACGGAGGGAATTGCCCAGCAGGACGAGGGAAGAAGTAAGCGTGCCGAGCAGGACGCTGGGCCAGATGAACTGCGTTGGGTCAACATAAAGGTTGGTGAAGCCGTCCGCGATCATGGCACCGAAGCTGGGAAGAACAGGCTTGACCCGACGCCAAGGAAGGCAAGGCCGGATTGGAGGCTGATGGCGGAACCTGCAGGAACGCAGCGGCAATGATGATGGGGCCGCGGACGACAAAGAGAACGTGGCGGCCCAGGATACGCAGGTTGGACAGGCCGGACACCCGTGCCGCGTCCACATAGAGCTCGTTTTTCACGCCGACAACAAGGTTCCGCACGATACGGTAGATTCCGGGTGAAAGCAGGACGCCGAAGATGAGCATGGTCATCCGGTAGTCACCCTTGGTGACCGGCATGAGGACAATCAGCAGCAGCAGCCCGGGGAAGGTCATGATGAGGCTGAAGACCCATTCAGTTGCGCCGCGCAGCCGTCGCCCGAAGTAGCCGCCAATCAGGCCAAAGGTTACCCCGATGACGAGGGCAACACTGGCACCAATCAGGCCTGCGATCATGCTCGTGTTGATCGAATGGAGGAGCCGGGAGGCGATGTCGCTCCCGTTCTGGTCCGCGCCCAGTGGGTAACCGGGAGTCCCTGGCCCGGCGTTGATGGCATTGAGTTGTGCCTCGTTGGGATCATGCGGGGCGATCCAGGGCGTGAGAAGTCCTAGGACGATGAGGACCAGCAACAGCCCGGAGGTGATGAGTGCCTGGGGGTCCCTGGAGAGTTTGCGCAGCGGTGATTTCCTGGGCGGGGCTGCCAACCCGGGATCGACGCTGAGTTCTTCGATGCTCAATTGATTCTCGCCTTCGGGTTGAGCCAGCCGTTTGCTACGTCGGTGATGAGGTTCACTGTCACAACGAGCATGACGCCGAACAGTGTGATGCCCATGATGATGGGGATGTCGCCTTGGAGGGATGCGTTGAATGCGTACTGTCCGTAACCGGGAAGTGCGAACACGTTTTCGATGATGAGCGCTCCGCCCAGCATTTGAATGAACTCAAGCGACAGCACGGTCAGAGCAGGGCTCGCCGCGTTCCGCAACGCATGACGGAGCACGATGGAGCGTGTCGGGATCCCGCGGGTCCGCAGAGTACGCACGTAGTCTTTCCGGAGTTCATCAATCATCGACCCGCGTACCTGGGCAGCCATATTCGCGACCCCGCCGATTACCAGCACGATGACAGGAATAGTGATAGATGCCGCCCATTTCCCGGGGTTCTGGGCGAAGGGGGTGAAACCGGTCGCCGGCAGCAGCTTCAAATTCACAGCCAGTACCGTCACGAGGACAATCGCGACGAGCAGGCCCGGGATGACGTGTCCCACCAGCGATAGGGCCTGGGACACCTTGTCGGCCACGCCGCCGCGTGACGCCGCCCACACTCCCAGGGCGACGCTGATGATTACCGTGATAATGAGCGCGGTAACGACCAGCGAAAGGGTGACGCCCAGCCGGGCGGCTACCGCCGGAGCAACGGGCTGGCTCGTGAAGAGCGAGGTGCCGAAATTACCAGTCAGGACGGACCCGAGCCAATCCAGGTACTGGACGATGACTGGCCTGTCGAAACCGAGCTTGGTCATCAAGCCTTTCACCGACTCGGGAGTCGCTGCACTCCCCAGACGTTCGCGGGCAACAGATTCCAGGGAGCCGCTGAGGAGGAAAAACGTGATCATAGTGACGAGCAGCGCGAGGACGATGCCCGCGCCAAGACGTCGGAGGGCATAGATGATCATGAGCGTCCCCGTGACATTTCCTCTGGCATCTTCAAAATCCTTATCGTGAGTGGTCCCCCGGCGGGGGCGCTAGCTGCTGTGTGAGCGATACACCCTTTAACCAGGGCGTGAATCAGATACTGCCCCTGCAACGGGTACAGCGAGGACGGGGCAAGAGCAGAGTGGTGGAAAGCCCAACAGGAAACGTCGGGCTTTCCACCCTTTACCCCGGCTAGCCGCGGGTTACTCCGAAGTCCCGGACCGTGGGCAATACAACAACCGAAGGAATGAATTCAACTCCGGGCGCAGTCGCCCAAAGCGTACCGGTGTAGGCGATCGGGGCGTTCAAAGCCTGCTTGACCGTGTATTCACTGACTTTCTTGTAAAGCTCCGCACGGGCTCCCTGGTCCGGCTCGTTGGCAACCTGCTGGAGCAACTTATCGAAATCAGGGTCCTGCCACTTGAAGGGGTTAAGGAATGCTTCAGGCGTGTACATGTCGCCTACTTCGCGTCCCGCGTCGTTGAGGCCTGCGAACCACAGCACGGCCGGATACTTCTTGGAAGATATAGACGCTGCAGTGTTCTGCGGTGGCACCGGCTCCCACGTCACCTTGACGCCGATGTCCGCGAGTGCCTGTGTGATGACCGGTTCAAAGGATTTCGAGATGACCGTGCTGGGCATCGTCATGGAGAAACCGTCCGGATAGCCTGCCTCGGAGATGAGTTTGCGTGCCTTCTCCGGATCGAAGCGGTAGGTGCCCTCAAGCGCGGAGTTGTAAGCGTCGCCGTTCGGGTTGAAGACCTGTACCGTGGGCCGGCCGACGCCCTGGAGAAGTGCTTTGACGATTTGCTCGCGGTCGAATGCCATGTTGATTGCCTGGCGGACCTTGACATTTGCAAGCGCGGGGACGATTTCGCCCTTTCGGTCAGCCAGAATGAGAGCAAGTGCAGCAACAGACTGCACCTCCTTGACCTTGAAGCCGGCGCCTTCTGCCTGCTTCCGCTGCGGAGCCTGGATTAAAGCGGCCTTGACTTCTCCGGCCTGGAGCGCGTTGTACTGCGCCGTCCGGTCCTGGATAACCTTGACTTTCACCGTCTTGAAGGGAAAAGCAGCCGCGTTCCAGTAATCGTCACGACGCACTAAATCATATTCCGTGCCGTCCACGGTGGAATCTGAAAGAACATACGGTCCTGACCCGGTCGGGCGAAGTTTGGTCTTATCCGACGTCAAGGTGGCAGCATCTCCGATGACGCCGGTGGCCTGCGCCAGATAGTTCAACAGCGTCGGCTCGGGTGAGGCCAGCTGGATCACGACGGTGGAGTCATCAGGTGCCGAAACTGACGTCACCTTGGCGAGCTTGGCCTGCTGCTGGCCGGGCGTGGCCCGTGTCCGTTCCAAAGTTGCGACAACGTCTTTCGATGTGACAGGACCCCCCGCACTGAACTTCAAGTCCCGGCGAAGTTTGAGTGTGAGAGTGCGCAGATCCTTGGAGTACTGCCAGCTTTGAGCCGCGTTCGGCTGAACCTTCCCATCCTTGTCAACCAGCAACAGGGTGTCAAAGATCGATGCCCAAACGTAGGACTGCTGCCCCTCGGAAAGCTGCGCGGGTCCAGGGACGCCGGCGGCGCCTGGACGGCGATGCTGAGCTCCTCATTGCGCGATGACGTCTGCCCGGGCGCCGTGTCCGGTGCCGGGGATGAGCAGGCCGCTGTAGCCAACAGTGCTGCAACAGCCATGGAGGCCGCCGCCGCACGCGTCAGTGATCTGGCTCGTGGCAAAAGTGAAATCATTTTGGGTAGACTCCTTTGTCGGGTCGGGAATATGAAAATAGTCATTGATATGCGTTGGGCTGAATCCGCAATTCGCTCCGCTTGGTGATCAGCATCACAAGCAAAGCATTTTTGAAACGATAAAACAACCGGTTGCCACAAATTGCCTCAAAGGGTCACCATAAATTACCGGGGCTTTGAACTTTTGAGAGGGCGCGTAAAAGCGAACAGAGTCAGCTTTAAGAAAATACCGTACTTGAGCGTAAGCGGGGAATGAACAAAATTGGACCGGGCGACGCAATAGCGCAGGTTGCCCTGAAATGCCCATTCATTTGCATCGAATAGGCACACCGATGGCTTACAGAATGCCCTTATCGACTAGTCGGTGACGTTTGGAGAACAATAGGTCAGATTTTCGATATGAGGTCACCAATTTTCTGTTTGGCTTCCATGGCCGCTTGACCTGTCAGTGCACGAAAACCTTGAGACACTTCCGCGGCAAGGTCGAAGGATGGATCGACAAGCCATTGCATGCGTAGTCCGCTCCAGAGAGCGACCATTTGGCGGGCAACGCTGATTGGGTCCAATCCAGGCAGGGCGTATCCGATGGCTTGCCGCCTCTTAACCCCCTCCGCAAATTCGAGGACTGCGTTTTCGCGGTGGTCCTTCAAATACGCGTGTGCCGGATGTTCCGGATTCACGGCCTCAGCACTCAGTGCAAGGAAGAGACGGGTTATCGACTCATCCTCCCCGCTCAGGCGGGCAAGCTCAGGCGGGGGCCACGCGTCGCGAAGTGTACGGCTACCCTGGAACTGCTCTGTCAGCAAAGTCCGGCTGTCCCGGTCGGCCAACTCCATGGCGGCCACCAGAATATGATCGCGCGACGGGAAGTGATACAGCATGGCAGTTTCACTCATAGATGCCCGCGAAGCCACCTCCGCGGTCGTCAGGGCGCGGTGACCCTTCTCACGAACGATCTCCAGAGCGGCACGCGCAACGGCAAGACGACGTTCCACCGTCTTGCCGTAAGTCCTTCGTGTACGCGTAGTCGCTTCCATGTGTTGTAGATTACATGAAAACCGAGTGACACACCATAGTCTTCAGAAATTCATCTTCCAGGTGCAGTCCTGCGAACAAATCGGAACACGAAAACAAAGCCCTGCTCGATATTAGTGTTGTGGCCGGACGGTTAAGGATGCTGATGGTTCGAAGCACCTTGTTTCCCCGGCGTTATCGAGGCGGGTCCCGTCCCGCCACACCTAACCTCTCACGACGGGTGTTGTACGGATGCGCCGCCGACCCTAGGCGCAACTGGCATGCACGGTTATTCGTAGGCCGTGAGTAGCCCTGCCGGATACGCGAATGTCTGCAGCCGCCCTGCGGAAGGATTCGGCCCGTCACGAACAATGGAACAGGATCCGGCGCTAACGGCCCTCGCTCATGTTCGGGGCGTAAAGACGCCGCGATTGCATCCAACGAATCGTTCTCCGTGTGGACTAAGACGTTCGCTGACCCCCGGCTATGCGCCGCGAAGGACTTTCCAGCCCTCTTCGCCGTATAAGAACACCTACATCGTGGTGCTCTCGCGGGTGGCGAGGGCTTGCTGGTGGCGGTAGAGAGTGGCACGGCTCCAGCCGACGAGGTGGGCCGAGTCTTCCGCGGTGCGTCCCTTCGCCCGGGCGTCCGGCGCGATCACTAGCTTGTCCGCAAGTCGAGGACCTGGAGGAAGGCATCAAGCTGATCAACTCCAACCCCTACGGCAACGGCACGGCCATCTTCACTTCCTCCGGCGCCAACGCCCGGAAGTTCCAGCGCGCGGTGACGGTCGGCATGGTGGGCATCAACGTTCCCCTCCCCGTCTTGGCCGGGGAACTGGCATGGTCGCCCTCGATCATCCTCCAGTTCTCGAAGTTCCGGCCGTGGCCGCTCTGGACCGTGTTGAACTCGAGCCAGGTTTCGTCCGCGAAGTACTCGCTCGTGGAATGCTGTCCCCACACGTGTGCGGTCATGAGGTTCCGGCCACGGTCCCCCCTGCGCAGTCCATCGGCGAGGGCGCGGAGCGTCTGGAGGTGCTCCGGCTTCTCGACGGGGCGGTCGCCGCCCAGGATCCAGATGACGTCGCGACTGCCGTAGCGCCGCCCCACGAACTCTCCGAAGCGTCGGGCGCGCGCCGCGGTGAGCACTTCGGGGCCGACGCCCCACTTGAGGTTCCACTTGTCGCCCCAGGTCGGGAGGAGGCCGATCGTCAGCCCGAGCGACTCGGCCATGTCGAACACGCCATCGACGTGGCTGAAGAAGCGCTCGTTCGGCACCTCGAGATCCGCATCGAGGAACGGCAGGTCCCCTTGGGCGTTGGGCGTCCGTAGCCCGTCGATCTCGGCGAGGAGCACCGTCTGGACTACCGTGAAGCCTTTCGCAGCACGGTCACGCAGGTAGGCCTCGGCCTCACCTCCCGTGCACCGGTGAACGAGCTCCCAGGCCGTATCCCCGAGGTAGAAGAACGGGGACCCGTCGTCACGCTGGAGGTACCGACCGCTGGGATCCACTCTGATGAGCCGGTCAGCCATCAATTGCCTGCTTCCATCGCGCTGTCATTGGCCACGGCGATGACCACTCCGGCCGCGATGCCGTTCTGGTTGAAGGAGCCCCCTGAGAAGAAGTAGGCCTAGTCCGCGTCCAGCGACGGCACCGCGAGCCCGGTCGCCTTCTGGACGAGCCAGCTGTGGTAGAGCTTTTCCAGGCTCCGGACATACCGGACGTGGTGGGGCGGGGGCTTAAGCATTGCATTTCCTCCTGCGACTTAAAAAGGGTTGATTAGTGTGAGATGGTCGGCGCTCCACCGGCGATTAGGGAACGCCGTTACGTTTGAGCCGATCCCAGATCGGCGCCATGTACGCCGGGCTTGAGGGACTGGAGTTGTGAAGCTCTCCCCCTACGGCGAGATACGGTAAGCCGTCGACCAGCAGGTGCGACGTGGAGCCTGCGCGCACGACGCGCGGGATCGCTGACAGGTCAGCGCCTTCGGAAGGCTTTGGCGCTATACCGGGGGTCTCATTTTCGTTCGTAATCACCTGTGACTCCTTAATAGGGCGGCTCTCTACCCGCAGCACCGCGGGGACGGGATGGCAATCTTGCCCGATCTGCGGTTAGCCGACGCTCGTCACGTGGCTCGCCGTTACGCCCTCCGTTTTGACGCCGCTCGGCAAAGTTGCGGCTTGAGCCGTCGTTTGTGTCGTGGGCGAGACGACGGCAACAGTGTTCGGTGCGAGGGTGAGCCCCTCCGCGTGCTGACCTGTCAGCACATCGCGGCCCTGTACAGCAAGCGATACGGTCGATCGCCCATGGTTGATGACGAACAGAAGTTCCCCTCGACGAACGGTTTCCACGAATCCATCGGCGTCGCCATCAATGACCGTATCGACGCGCAGGCGGCTTTCGGCTATGAGGGTCTGGACCAGCTCGGCGCGACCTGCGGCATCTGGCCGCGTAGCAAGATACCACGCTGCCCCCTGTCCGTACGCCCTGCGCGTCAGCGCGGGCCACCCGCCAAGCGGTCCTCCGTCGAAGACCGCCCGGATGTCAGCCTCGCGCACATGGACGGTCTCGCTCCATTCGGTGCCGGTCGCGGTCCCGCCGGTGAAAACGTCGCCTCGGAGCGTCACCACCGGCGGAATTGACGCTTCTTCGGAGACCGGGA
This sequence comes from Arthrobacter sp. NA-172, assembly GCF_043952055.1. Taxonomy (NCBI): domain Bacteria; kingdom Bacillati; phylum Actinomycetota; class Actinomycetes; order Micrococcales; family Micrococcaceae; genus Arthrobacter; species Arthrobacter sp. NA-172. The sequence goes on from NZ_JBINOT010000002.1 coordinate 9,079, forward strand.
TGGCGCCAGGACGTGCCCATGCGCCCGCCAACGGCCTAAACTCTTCGATCCACACCCCGAGGGTCGACTGCAACTCGCCAAGATATCCGCCGAGCCGAACCCTCAGGCTCTCGTCGACGATACCGGTCTGATCGGTCACGAGGACACTGGAGCCGGCACGGACGGCGTCATCGATAGCCTGGGCCTGGGCATCGGTCGTGACGAACAGGCTCGGTACTATCACAATCGAGTAGCTATTCAGGTTCTCGTCGCCACGCGTGAAATCGACCGTCAGGCCAGCCTCGGTCAGTGCGGCGTGCCACCGTGAGGACCAGGGAGAGGTAGCTGGACTCAGCTGGCATCCCCCTTTGTTCGATGGCCCACCAACTGTCCCAGTCAAATACGATCGCAGCTTGCGCTTGGGTTTTCGTTCCCATCACGTCGGCCAGTGTTGTGAGTTCTGCTCCGAGCCGCTCCACTTCACGCCAGACGCGGGAGTTCGTACCGGCATGCGGGACCATTCCCGAATGAAACTTCTCTGCCCCGATGGAGGACTGACGCCATTGGAAGAAGAGGATGCCGTCCGCACCACGAGCAATGGACTGATAGGACAGAGCCCGCATCTCCCCATCGGCTTTCGGAGCATTGGAGGGACGAGTGTTTACGGCACTCGTCGATTGCTCCATGAGGATCCACGGTTTACCTCCGCCCAGGGATCGCATCAAGTCTCGTGCCATAGACGCACCGAGGGCCGCGTCAGGGTTCGCCGGGTCAGGGTAGAGGTCGTCTGCGATTACATCGACGTGAGGCGCCCATTTCCAATAGTCTGCGCCACGGAACACGCCCATGAAATTCGTGGTGACCGGAATATCCGGTGTGACTTCGCGCAGGATGGCCTTCTCCGAGAGGTAACAGGCGAGCATTTCGTCAGAACTGAACCGTTCGAAGTCGAGCGTTTGAGTCGGATTCGGATGAGCCGGGGTCGCCCGAGGAGGCAGGATCTCAGCAAACCCTGAGTACGACTGCGACCAGAACACGGTCCCCCAGGCGTCGTTGAGGTTAGCAATCGTCGCATACTTGGCCTCGAGCCACCTGCGGAAGGCCGCAGCTGATTCATCGCAATAGCATCGCGGGACGTGGCAGCCGTACTCATTGTTGACATGCCACATCACAACAGCGGGGTGGCCGGCATAACGCTCTGCGAGGGCCCTGGTTAGCTTTGCGGCACTGCGCCGATAAGCAGGCGCACTCGGGCAATACCCCTGTCGCGACCCCGGCGAGAGACGCACACCGTCGAGTGTCACTGGCAGCGATTCCGGGTAAGTGTGCGAGAACCATGGCGGCGGGGCAGCGGTCGCCGTCGCCAGGTCGACCTTGACACCGTTCTTATGCATGAGGTCGAGCACACGGTCGAGCCAACCGAACTCGAAGCGGTCCTCTTCCGGCTCTAAAAGCGACCATGCGAACACGCCGACGGTCACGAGGTTTACCCCTGCGCGCTGCATCAGGTCGACGTCTTCGTCCCACACCGCCTCGGGCCACTGCTCTGGGTTGTAGTCGCCGCCGAACCAAGGGGTGTCGGCAAAAACGGATCGCATGAGGTAAGAGGTTCCTTTCTGTTCCAACGATGTTGGGAGTTACTTGACAGCTCCGGCGCTGACGCCATCCACAATCTGCCGCTGCGCGAAAAGGTAGAAGATGATGACCGGGACGATGGAGATCAGCGTCGCGGCCAGAAGGATCTGCGGTTGCGGGGTCTCGGCCGAGACGAAGCTGGTTAATCCGCGCTGCACAGGCATTAGCGAATTGTCGTTGAAGATGACCAGCGCCATCAGATATTCGTTCCAGACGGCGAACGCTTGAATGACGGCGACCGCAGCAAGGCCGGGCTTGGCCAGGGGGAGCATGATTCGAAAGAAGGTCCCCAGCGCGGACGAGCCGTCGAGCGCTGCCGCCTCTTCGAGGTCCTGCGGCTGCGACGCGAAGAAGCTGCGCATGATGAGAGTGGAAATCGGAAGGCCGGAGGTGATCAGGATGAGGATGTATCCCGGTCGCGTGTTAGCGAGGTCGAGGGCAAGCAGAACCTTGTACTGGGCTAGGAACATGGCCGGGGCGGGAATGATCATCACCGCGAGAATCAGAGCGGTGAAGACACCTTTCCCCTTGAATTCGATCCGCGCGAGCGCATACCCGGCGAGACTCGACACGAGAAGGATCCCGGCTACTCCGCACAGCGTGTAGATGATGCTGTTCGTCATGTACATGCCCAGGTTGCCCTTCGCCCAGGCCGTGACAAAGTTTTGCCACTGAGGGTTCTGGGGAAGCAGCGAATCACCCTTGAGTAACTCCGGGAGCGTCTGCATAGACCCGGAGATCATCCAGAGAACTGGGAAGAGCGCGCTTAACGCCGCTGCGGTGAGTAATGCGTATAGTGCCACGCGTGCCGGCTGCATTGGACCTCGAGCGGATCGTGCTTCATGAGGCTTCAATTCCCGGCGGCGTACTGTGTCGCTCGTTGTCGTTGTCGTTGTCATGGTTGTTTCTCCCGGTAGATCAGCGGTTGGCGCGTCGACGCGAAAGTCCCAGCTGGAACAGCGACAATAAAATCAGCGCACCACCGAAGAGCACTGACATAGCGGCAGCTTGGCCGTAGTTGTTGTAGGTGAAAGCCTGCGTGAAGATCTGAAGCGTCGGTACCATCGTTGTGTAACCCGGTCCGCCGTTCGTCAGGGCCTGGACCGTTCCGAAGATCTGCAGCGCAGCCAACAAGGTCAGGAGGCTCACGACTGTAGTGACCGGCGCAAGCTGGGGCCAGGTGATGTACCGGAATTTCGCCCAGCCGCGTGCCCCGTCGAGTTCCGCGGCCTCGTAAAGGTACTTCGGAATGTCCTGGAGCCCGGCGAGGAAGAGGATGAAGCCGAATCCCCAGTGGAGCCATAGGAACACGCCGATGACCGCTAGGATCGCGACGTTGGGATCGTTCAGCCAATCGTGCTGGAGGAACGAGAGCCCAGTCCAGCCCAGCACTTTATTGACGACACCAGACCGAGAGTCCAGCATTGCGGAGAAGACCATGCCGACGACGACCACGGAGAGGACGCTGGGCAGATAATACACGGTACGGAAAAAGGTTCGGCCCTTGCGGACGGCGTTCACGGCTAGAGCCATGATCATCGAGACGCCGTTGCCCACCACGAAGCCGACTACGCCGAAGATCAGGACATTCTTCATAGATTCCCAGAAAGCGACGTTTTTGAGCGCGGCCTGATAGTTCCGAACTCCGACCCATGGAGTGTCGGGGCTGACACCGTCCCACAACTGAAAACTCAGGATGATGGATTCGACGAAAGGCACCAACGTGAACACGGCGATCAGCGCGATCGCCGGCACTAGGAACAGATAAGCGGTCAGGCTGCGTCGACCGCCAATGCTATGCCGCCTGTGCGGCGCCCGGGAGGGGCGCCGCACAGGGGTGGTGGTACTGAAGGAGCTGGTCATTGGCTGCTGTCCTGTGCGGCTTGGACGTCGGCGACCAATTCGTCGACGCTCATCTGACCGAGGACCAGCCGCTGTACGTCACGGCTGATCGCGTCCGTCACTGGAGCGCTGAACGTGTTGGAGATGACCTGCTGGTTCTTGATGCCGTCAGCAAAACCGGCGAGGGAAGGCGGCAGGTTAGGGCTCTCCAGAAGAGAGGGGCTTGTCGGGATGATGAAGGCCTCCTTGGAAAAGACCTCCTGTTGGGCGGGCTCAGTTAGCCACTTGACGAAGTCCAGGGACGCCTGAACATGCTTGCCCCGGGGGTTGATGACGGCACCCTTGCCCGGGACTCCCGGTGACCGGGGAGTGTAATTGGCGTCCGATGCCTTCGGGAGCGCGAGCGAGAAGTAGGTCGTGTAGTCGGGCGAGGTCTTGTGGCCGACCGAGACACCCGAGGCACCGTCGAAAATGGCTCCGACACTACGTTTAGTGAAGAAGTTGCTTTCAACTGTCGGGTTGTCGTTCTGCCCGCCTGGAAGGGTGTTGTGGGAGATAGCTCCGGCCTTCTGCAAATCGGCCAGGAGCTGGAAGGCCTTCTTCCAGCCCGCCGACGTCCACTTATATTTGCCAGCGAAGGTGTCAGAGATCTGCCCATCGGTAAGCCAGTTCGAGGCAACGTACTGCATCAAGTAAGGACTTACGGACGCCGCAACCGAGAAACCCCCGTTGCCGGACTTATTGCTGGCAGCCAGTTGGTCCACGAGTTCGTTGAGCGTCTTCGGAGGATTCTTTGCGTCCAGTCCAGATGTCTTATCGTCAGCTACGATGCCGTAGCCTTGCGTCTCCCAGTGGGCCGTGTAGATGCCCGGATTCACACCAAGGTTGTTGCCCTCCTCGAACGTCGAGAGCTTGATCACCTCAGGAGTGAAGTTCTTACCCCAGTCGCCCTTGAGCTTATCCGTGAGGTCCATTGCCCAGCCGGCTTTGTAGAAGGAGGCCATCGAAGTCTGGACGAATGCCGAGTAGATATCAGGCATCTGCTTCGACTGCGCATCCGCCTGGAGCTTGGGAAGGAAGTCGGTAGGTCCGACCGTGTCGATGGTGACCGTGACGCCGGTCTTCTGTCCATATGTTGCGGCGAGCTTCTCAAGGGCAGCCTGTTGACCTCGAGACTGATTCATGAACGTCAAATGAACGTCCTTTTCGCCGGTTGGGTTCGGGTCCGCAGACGTGTCACCAGAGCTGCAGCCTGTCAGCACGAGGGAGAGAGATACGAAAGCAGCACCGATCGTGGCGGCGGCCCGACGGGAAATATTGGATTGTTTCAACTTTTGAGGATGCATCTTTTCACCTTTGAAAATCCGAGGCGGAGCCTCAGGCAGTGGAAGAGGTTGTAGGGCCCGTCACGCTTCGACCCCCTTCTAACTCTGAGTCCTTTATAGAGTTACGGGAAAAATGTTACCTATCTCACTTGAACGCTGTCAATTCCTAGTCGCTACTAGTTTTTGCAGCCTTCTAGGCTTAAGGTTTTGGACATGACCAATGCAACCGGCGTGCGCGGCCCAAGGGGGAGCTATGCGAAGACGAAGGAGCGCCGTCGGGCTATCGCGCAGGCCGCGCTTGAACTGGTGCTCGAGAAGGGTCATCGGTCTCTGATCACAGCCGACGTCGCACAGCGCGCGGGGCTCAGTGAGCCAGGCGTTCTGTATCACTATGCAACCAAGGATGATCTGCTGCTGGCCGCTCTCCGGCTCTCGGATGAGTATGAATGGTCGACGCTGCCCCCCGGTGAATCGATCAGGCGCGCCCCCGAACGCGCGGCTGACAGCTTGCGCCGAATCAATGTCGTGCGTCTCCATACTGCGATGTTCGGCGAATCGAGTGATCCATCTCATCCGGCGCACGAGTACTTCAAGGAGCGCTGGCGCGCCGGAGATCAGCTCATGGTCGAGAGCATAAAGCGCCTGCAAGGGGCAGGGATCGTCGCCGCCGATATCGATCCATACCGGGTTTCACGCTGGATTCATACAGCTTGGGAAGGCCTCCAGTTGCAGTGGCTGGCCGACCAAAACTTCGACGTTGCCGAGGAATTGGAAGCCCTCATTGAGTCCATCCTCGGACTCACAATGGGGGACATTGACCGCGCCGCGATGCCAAATTAGCACTGGGTTGCCGCCCCGCGCCAGCAGGTAAGCCTACTGCCGAACATGGATAACGACGGGTCACTGCGCGGGCAGATGGAAAGGGTAGCGGCGGACTGCATAATTGGCAAGCAATTGCCACAAAAGAATATTTCAGAATCTACTTGGAGGCGAAGACGCCGATGACCGAATTGGCTCCCAATGAGCTCCGAATTGACTCTGGAGGCGATCAGTTCCCTGTCTCGGGCAACTGTCGTCTCTCGTGGCGACCGGCGACGACGGAGCGGTACGAGATCGAGGCCGTGGTGGACGGCCGGCGGCAGGAGATTAAGGCGGTTGAAGGTCACCGTTTAAACGCATGGCCGTGGAGTCCCCTTAAGAGTGGAGCGCGGGTTACCTGGCGGGTGCGCGCCGTCGGAGGTGCGTGGAGTTCGGTAGCCTCCTTCGAAGCTGGTCTCTTAGATGCGGACTGGACTGCCGAGTGGATCTCACCCGTAGCATCCGGTGAGGGAGAGTACGGCAAGCGCCCGGGCCACCTCGTCAGACGTGACTTCGCGCTGGGTCGACCGGTCGTGCGGGCCCGTCTCTACTCGACCGCGCTCGGGGTCTACGAAGCGTCTATTAACGATGAGCGCGTGGGCACCTCCGAGCTCTCCCCCGGGACCACGTCGTACGACCGGACGGTCTATGCACAGGCCGCCGATGTCACGGCCTCCTTGCGGGAGGGGCAGAATACCCTGCAGTTCCTAGTGACTGACGGGTGGTATCTCGGGCAGGTCGGGGCCTTCCACGCCCCAGCGGCATGGGGAGGAGAGACGGTCGCCGCCCGCGGAGAGTTACATGTCGAGTTCGATGACGGGTCGAAGTGGATTCTGCGTACCGACGGGAGTTGGACCAACTGGACTTCTCCGGTAGGGCGGGCCGGCCTTATGGACGGCCAGACCACCGACCTGACGGTCGAGCCCGTCGAGATGGGCCCTGTCCGCGTCGGCGCCGTTTCGGCGCCTCCCATCTCGTGGTCACCAGCCCCGCCGCTGCGGCGGGTCAAGGAGTTGAAGCCCACGTCTCTGCTGCGGCTGCCTTCCGGCCAATGGATCGCTGACTTCGGTCAGAACGCCTCGGGTTGGACCCGTCTGGCTGATCTGGGACCACGCGGCACGCGTACCACTATTGAACACGGCGAGCACCTCGACTCCTTCGGAGACCTTGACATGTCGCATCTCGACTCCGAACGCGAAGGTGACGGGCTGGTGGTGCTCGACCAACGCGACGAGGTCGTCTCCGGCGGGGAGCCTGGCGCGATATTCGAGCCGCGGCACACTGTCCATGGCTTCCAGTTCGCGCGGATCACCCGTGGCGATGTTCCACTCGCCGCGGAAGACCTTACGATGCAGGTCGTTAACACCGATCTCATGAGGACCGGCTCGTTTCGCTGTAGCGACAACGACCTCAACCGCCTGCACGAGGTCGCCGCTTGGAGTTTCCTCGGCAACGCAGTTGACATCCCAACCGACTGCCCTCAACGCGAGCGAATCGGCTGGACCGGCGACTACCAGGTGTTCGCCTCGACCGCCGTGCGGCTCTTCGACGTCCACGGGTTTACCCGCAAATGGCTACAGTCGGTTCGCGACGACCAGCTCGCCGACGGCCGGATCGCAAACTTCTCCCCCGACGGCCGCCAGGTTAAGCACCACCCAGAGCTACAGGTCGCGCAGATGACTGGTTCAGCCGGCTGGGGCGACGCCGTAATCCATGTGCCGTGGGTGCTGTACGAAGCCTACGGTGACCGCGATGAGCTCGCCGCAAACTGGGACGCCATGACCCGGTGGCTAGATTGGGTGATAGAAATCTCCGCGACGAAACGTCACCTCTCACGGATCCAACGGTCGGCAGAACCATTACCGCACGAGGAGTTCCTCTGGGACGGATCGTTCCATTGGGGCGAGTGGTGCGAGCCCATGCTCCGCACCCCGGAGGGCCACTTGGTCGATCCGGTCCAGAACGACCCAACGGCTTGGTTAACGGAGGACAAGGGAGAAATCGGCACCGCATACTTCTATCGGTCGGCCTCGGAATTGGCCCGGATCGCCCGGGTTCTGGGGCGTACGGCGGATGCGGACCACTACGAGCGAATCGCCGAGCAGGTCCTCGCTGCGTGGCGCACTGAGTTCCTGGCTCCCGACGGCCGAACGGCGAAGGACACCCAGGCTGCCTACGTACGCGCGCTCAGCTTTGGCCTGATTCCTGGTGAACTACGTCGGGCTTCCGCCGATCGACTCCTTGAGCTGATTCGCACAGCCGGAACCCATCTCGGCACTGGATTCCTTTCGACAGCGGAGCTACTACCGACGCTGGTCGAAGTCGGCCACGCCGATGTCGCCTATGAACTGCTCTTCCAGCGCACCTCGCCATCGTGGCTGCGCATGCTGGATTGTGGCGCGACGACGATCTGGGAGGACTGGGACGGAGTTGATAAGAACGGCTCGGCACACGCATCGCTCAACCACTACTCGAAGGGAGCCGTCGTCCGCTTCCTTCACACGCATCTCCTCGGGCTCGACCAGGCCCCCGGTTCCGCCGCATGGGAATCCTTCGTGCTTAGTCCTGTACCCGGTGGCGGTGTGACGTGGGCCGAGGGCTCATATTTGACGCCGCAGGGCACCATCCATGCGTCTTGGCGGATTGAAAACGGCCGGATAGAAGTGAGCGGCTGCGTTCCCGTCGGCACCACAGGAACGATTTTGCTGCCCGACGGCACCGCGACGACTGTAGGGACTGGCGAGTTCAGTGTAACCAGCGCCGTTTGACTATCCGAGCGTCAACAATGCAGCGGTAGCTTCACCGTCGTAGAAGCCAGTATGGCGTTGCCAATGCCCCCGCACGGCGCACCAGAGGGTCCAATCGAGCGGGGGTGGCGCGCGCTCGGCGTGTTGTGATCGAGATGCACCTTCGCCTGGTGCTCCGTCGGCCCTTACTATCCCGGTGCCTTGTTCGATTTTGAGGTAGCGGCCCCCTTGGACTGACGTCGGTGGTCGGACGCCGACACCCGGTTTCCTGTAAGGGCGGTCGCAATGGGGACTGCCCCCGGTTTTGTTGACTCCTTGACCTAGCGAGCTTGTGCTCGTGGAAGGATGTTGACCATGCCCACGGCTTATGGGGCGGAGTTCCGCCAGGATGTTATTGATGTGGCCCGCAAGGGTGAGGCGCCTCTGGCGCAGATCGCGAAGGATTTCGGGCTGTCTATCACGACGTTGAAGCGCTGGATCGCCATCGCCGAGCGAAAGGAAACCGCGGCCGGCCCGGCAGCGGCAGAGTCGCCCGAGATGCGGGAGCTGAAGAAGCGCAACCGCCTGCTGGAGCAGGAGAACGAGATCCTACGCCGGGCGGCTGCCTATTTGGCCGGGACATCAACCCAAAATGACTTACCCGCTGGTCACGGACCTTGCCGCCGATGGTGTTCCCGTGGCGGTGACCTGCAGGGTGTTGGGATTCAGCAAGCAAGGCTATTTCCGGTGGAGAGCCAACCCGGTGACGGAGCGTGACTGGGTCGATGCGCACCTGGTCAACGCCTCCCTGGACATCCATGCTGACGATCCGGCCTTCGGGTACCGGTTCATCGCCGACGAACTCCCGGAGAAAGGCATCACGGCGGGCGAGAACAGGGTCCAACGGTTATGCCGGGACCACGGCATCTGGTCGGTGTTCTCGAAAAAACGTGGCCTGAACCGCAAACCAGGGCCGCCGGTCCACGACGACCTGGTTGAGCGGGACTTCACCACCGCGGCTCCCAACGAGCTGTGGCTGACCGACATCAGCGAACACCCCACCGCCGAGGGCAAGCTTTACCTTTGCGCAGTGAAGGATGTCTACTCCGGAAGAATCGTCGGATACTCGATGGATTCGCGAATGAAATCCTCCCTGGCCGTTGCCGCACTGGAGAACGCGGTGCGGGCACGCAACCCGGACGGAACGGTGGTCCACTCCGACCGCGGGTCTCAATTCCGATCACGCCGCTTCGTTGAATCGCTCCGGCACCACGGGCTCGCCGGCTCGATGGGCCGGGTCGGTGCGTGTGCGGACAACGCCGCGATGGAATCATTCTTCTCGCTGCTGCAAAAGAACGTCCTGGACCGCCAGCGGTGGCTCACCCGGCAAGACCTCCGGCTGGCCATCACGACTTGGATCGAAAGGACCTACCACCGTCGGCGAAGGCAACGACGACTGGGCAAACTCACGCCCATCGAATATGAAACAATCAACCGGACCGCGCTCACAGCGGCCTAAGACCCCGAGTCAACAAAAGCCGGGGCAGTCCCGTTGCCAATCTGGAGCGGATCACAACTGCTGCGAGCCGTTAGGTAGTACTGACCTGCGGCGAGCCCTCGATGCTGTCGGGTGTGTCATTCAGTCAACAATCGAATCAAGTTAGGTCCCCTTTCCCGGGGAATATCATGGTTGATTTCGACTTCGTACGTGCTTCTGGCGAACGATTGGAGCTTTGCTGGCTTGATTCGGACCATGATGGTGGGTATCTCGGTCATGACCTCAGTGGGACGCTAGAACATCTGAGGCAACTTCGACCCCACACACTTGGGGTGCGGGCACCCCAAGTCCACTCCCACCTCGATCAAGATTGACGGATTTCCCCGCAAAGTTGAACTCTGCCACAAGACGGGAGAGGGGCCGCTCCTCCTGCGGAGTTCGTAGCACCCCGCGTAAAGGTCCGTGGTCCAATCTCACTTCGCCTTCCAGTTTTGGATTTTACCAAGTCCATAAGCTAAGTTAGTTGACGCTTTAACTAATGCACTTTTCAGTTTGGCATCTGGCCTGCCGCAGCGCACTGCAGGACAACGCCCGAAGCCGCGCGGACAGCTTCACTGCAGCACTTCTGCCACAGCGATACGGCCTTAGCTCGCTGTTGCTTCGCTGCGGAAGATCCGGAGGAGTAGATCCTCGGTGAGTATGGTGCCTGCCGTCGCAACCTTAGAGCTTTGGCGCCGGCCATGGCACAGGCTGCCCGGTTCCAACCGACCTTGAAGAACAGGCACAACGGGAACTGCGCTACGGGTTTCAGGAAAGCAAACGCCGCGGATATGTCCTGGTTCAAGCATGAACGCTGCGGACGGCCGTCATAGATACCCCGCCAAAGCCAGATGCTGATAACCGACGCGTGATGTCAGCCTGAACCCGGCGGGTCGCATCTCGTGCGAATTAGAGGGAGTTCGATACCGCTATCATCCCAAACAAGCGGGTAAACACCTGGGCCGCCTACGCCTCTTACCTGCGATAGCCATTGCGGGCCCGGACAGACTCGCCCACACGCTGGGACTGGCAGGATAGTGCTGTGACGATACGTGCCGCAGAGGGAGATCCCGAACCGGATCGGATGGAAGATCTTCCCCACGCCGAACAATTCGTTGCCCGCAGCAACGGTACGCTTTTTAACCTCATGCGCTTCCAACTCCTCGACCCCCGGGCACAGGACTTCTACCTCGACTGGGATCTCACCGTTCGTAATGGCGTTGCTTTGCTGCGCGAGGCCTCGGGGCGAGATCGCGAAGACACAGAACTATTCACCCTAATTGGCGAGCTGTCGTCCAAGAGCGAATTCTTTCGTACCGTTACCGCCAGGGAAAGAAGCGCTACCGGCACCCCCTCGTTGGCGAGTTGGTCTTCGATTCCGAGTCATTCACGATCGCGGACAGCGACCATGATTTATTGATTTACACCGTAGACCCCGAGTCTCCGACTTCAGACGCCCTGCGCATCCTGGGTGACTGGACCGCCGACCAAGAGACGGCTTCAGCTGAGCAGTCGGTCGACCACGACTGACCTCAAGGACGTGGGTACCGCAGAACGGCTTCTCACCATGATCATGCTCGTTAGGCAGAAGCCATTCGCTGTTCCGGGGCCACTGCCTCAGACGTGATAGATGGCCCCGCCGTCGACTACGTTTGCCCACATGTAATGTCTGACAACGTGAGGGGTTGCCCGACCGTAAAGCAGCGTCGAAGTGATCGGGGGTCCCAGCTCCGGGTTGTTCCCCAGACGAAGGGCAATGCGGGTCAGGCCGTGTCCTCCGGCGGTTTCGGCCCAGACCCTGTCTGCGGATGTCGTGACCTCCTCCGCAAAGAGGCTGACACTCGTTCTTACAGTCAGGATTGGAGGCCGTCGTAAATGGTCAGCGGATGGCTGCGTCCGGGCGAGCACCGCGGACCAGAACGAGCTGCGCCTGCTCGAAGCCGCTGAAAGGGCGAGGATGGCCGGCCAAGACGAATGTTCAGGATGGTGGCAGCCAGGAGGTTGCTCCGGTGGCAGCGGTGTGCGGATCACTCCGGGGCTGACGGCGTTCACAACCACAGTCGTGAGCAGCGGGTGCCCGAGCGTTCGCAGCAAATTCTCGAACGCGGACGCCATCCATCGGAACCCGCTGACGAAGTACAAACCCTCGGTGTCCATGTCCGCCATCTGGACCCACCAGGGACTGCGTTGCGGCGACCCGGTCCCCCGCTCATTTCGGCGCATGGCGCGTCACCACATCGTCAGCCAACGGGACCCAGCGTCGTCAACTCCGCGACCCGACCCGCGAGGTACGGCCGGCGACCCGCGTGCGCGACACGAACCTCAACCGGCACGCCGAGGTTGAGCTCGTGGATGCCCGCGGGGACCTCGAGGGCGGCGGGGGGCGTAGGCGGCTGGTGCCATAATGGCCACTGCACTTGTGCTCGTCTTCACAGCCTTCTTTATCTGGTTTCGCCGGCCTAAAGACGCCGAACGCCTAGCTGACTTGGAAGCCCGCACCCGCGCTCCTGTGGTGGGGGACTTAGCCTCTACCCAGTTCGGAAAGGGTCGTTCAGCTCCCGCAAAAGGCTGGGAGTGTGAATCAAGACGATGGTCTACCGGCAGCACCGCGCCCGGTAGATGTACACCCCAACCTGACGTCAGGGCTCCCCGGCAGGTCCCGTCAGGATAGGGTGGTGGCAATTATTTATTGACACCCCTCCGTCCGGGCCTCAGATTTCAACCTGACACTTTCGATCCGCCCGTAGGGGGCAGAATCGGCATAAGGGTTCGCACATATGCACACCTTAGGAGCACGGTCGCGCTCGTATAGCTGATGCCAGCGTCGGCCACACTCACGGCCGCCGCTTCCACCGTATCTGCGCCTGAACGCCGATAACAGCGCATATGACACGGGGAATACGGCGAATCGCATCCGGTGTAACCCAATAATTTCGGGGCGCCTAGACGCCCCCGCGATCCGCATCGGCTTGCGTGTCGGGTTCGGCCCATTCGAGGGCTGCGACGATGTGTCCTTCGTCGGGAAGCACCTTTTGTTCGGCAGCGGGGAGTTTGTCGTAGGTGTAGGCGGCGACGGCCATCGGTGAGGTGGATCGTCCCAAGCTGTACCGGACGCTGCGGTCGTTCTTGCTGCCGCAGATCAAGATGCCGATAGTTTCGTTGTGGTGGTCCCGCCGCAACACATCATCGACGAGAGCGACGTAGAAGTTGAGCTTGCCGGCGTGCTCGGGCTGGAACTTACCGGTCTTGAGCTCAATGACGACGTAGCGGGATTGTTCGATGTGGGAGAAGAGCAGGTCGACGTAGAAGTCGTCGCCGTCGACGTCGAAATGAACTTGGCGCCCGACAAAGGAGAAGCCGGGGCCGAGTTCGCGGAGGGTCTCGGTGATTCTACTGGTGAGAGCGTTCTCGAGGTCGCGCTCCGCAATTTCGCCGGTGAGGCCGAGGAATTCGAAATTGTAGGGGTCTTTGGCTACCTGTTGGGCAAGTTCAGAATCTTGTGCAACAAGCTGTTGCACAAAGTTCGACGGAGCGGCCCCGGTCCGCTCCATAGTCTTATTCATCATCATGTTCAGGAGCACGTTGCGGGACCAGCCATACTCGACGGCCGCCGCGGCATACCAAGAACGCTGCTCCGGGGTTCCCGCTTTGTCCAGCAGGACGGTGATGTGGCCCCAGGGCAATTGTGCAACAGGTTGTTGCACGATTGACTCCGACCAGGCCGCCGCGAACCCTCGCATATAGAAGAGGTTGCGGCGCGACAGTCCCTTCATTTCCGGAAACTCTGCCCGCAGGTCTTCGGCGAGTCGGCCGATGACCCCGCTCCCCCACTGTTCGACCTCTTGACGTTCCAGGATGGTCTTTCCGATGGACCAGTACAGGTCGATGAGCTGGGTGTTAACAGTCCGTATCGCTTCGGTGCGTGCAGCTCTTACCCGGTTTTTGAGCGCCCTGAGAAGGTCGGTGTAACCGGAGGGAAGAGCAAGGTCACGGGCATCAGTCATGGGTTTGATCCTATCGACCAGAGCCCGTCCGGGTCCTCTCCCCCGCCAGTCAAGTGCTTAGCGGCTGGGACCGCTCTTGGTGCGTTCCGCGCCGGCCGAAATCCCTGTGCGTGACTTTCTGGTCTTTGCGGCGCCCTTTCCCATCGTCACGGCGCTGGGGTGGGTGCCGTCGTTGCGCGCTGCGGCGAGGCGTCCGCGTATCGGGGTTTCATTCGCTCCGGTTCCGGCCAGGGATGCGGCGAAGGATTCCTGGCGTTCCGCTGAGCCGTAGTCGGCGGCAGCCGAAGCGTTCCATGCGGGCGAAGAGTTCCTTTTCGGCTCGTTCGTACCGCTGCTCCGTTGGCATTCGTTCGGAGCCTGTGAAGCCTCCCTCTGCCAGAAGTCTGGCTTCGTGCAGGTCTTTGGCTGCTTTCACGAACGCGGGATCCTGGAAGTGAGCGTCCTCGGCGCCGTTGATGTTCGCGGTGGTTTCCTTGCGGAGCTGGTCGATGTCGGGCCCGTTGATGCCGTCCTGGCTGATGAGGAACAGGCGTTCCTGCACACTGGCAGACGGGCCACCCACCACGTCAAGCCGAATACCGGAAACAGGACTTCAGTTCGTGCCTGAGACGGGCATGTTGCACGATGCCCTTACCGGAAACCGGACATTTTTGATGGACTCTTCAAAGTACGATCAACACGCCTGGAGAGGTCTCGTTGCTGGGAGCGGTGAAATACCGACTGTGCTGCAAGCACCAATGGCCACGGCGACGCTTTGATGAATATCCTCATGAACTACATGAATGAGCTATTGAGCGCGTTGGTGTAGTGCGAAGCGGACGGCGGGAAAACCAACCTGAAAATCGTCAACGGCCGCTATCAGCATGAACCGGCGCGGAAGGCCATGGCCAGGCTTCTCGGCGGCGGTTACCGGCCCGACGGCATCGTGACCGCGAATACGCCGATGGCGATCGGGGCCATCCGGGCACTGAAGGAGGCCGGATTCGGAGTGCCCGCAGACGTTGCAGTTCCTGTGAAGACGTGCCCGACGCCCAGTTCATCCTGCCGTCCATCACGTCCGTGGGCACCGACATGAATGAATACGGGGCGCAGGCTTTTGGGCTCCTTCTCAGGATCCTTTTGGGGAACGTATCGCACGAAAACTGCATCATTCCGCACAAGTTGATTGTCCGGGAGTCGTCCCTCCCGGGGGCACACGAAGAAAGAACCAATGCATGAAATTCATCAGCACGCCGTCCTCTGATCTGACATAATGCTCGACGCTGAAACATCTACTGGCATCGCGCCTGAGTGCCTGCACAATTTGTCCCACACGATGCGGTACTGCGTGATGACAGACGGCATGTAATTACGCCGCTCCATCTCACCGATGATAGCCCCCACGAGATCGGCGACGGTGACAATCTGGTTCTCCATTGCGTCCTCCAGCCTTGAGCGGTGGCGCTTATGCGTCATCGCTGACGCAACGGGGAGGTCATGCAGCTACGCGACGCCGCTGGGGTCGCCATCATCACGCTCAGTTTGTCCGGCTGCGCGCCCTGGCCGCCTATGATTGAACACAAGGCCGCCCCCAGCCCAGGTCTCGACAGGGCCTCGGGCAAGATCCCCATCTGGACTATTAGGAGGGCGGGGATGTCGAGGCACACCAGGCTCGGGTCTCTCACTGTGAACACAGCAGCGGCATCGAACATTGCGCAGCCGGCTGTTGGCCCGGGAAGGGGACGGAACCCAATTGCCCAAAGCGCTTTGGGAAATTGGGTCCGAGCCACGGTGCGCCACCCACTCAGGGCGCGCCGGCCGCGTTCGGTCCTCCTTGCTTACTTCGCGGGCGAGTGGTGTCTGACCCCAGCCGGGCACCAGCAGCCTGCTGCGGGGTAAAAGACTCCCTACGGATACAGCGCGGCCCGGAAACGGATCGTGACGCGAAAATCCCAAAAACTTTCAGAGGCCGCACCGCCGGGCCTCGGATCTTGCTTCCCTGCCCCAGCCCCTCACCATCGCAGTCATGTACCCCAGGGCTCCGGGCTGACAGCCTTTTCAGGCCCGGGAGGCCAAGCGAAGGTCCCGGAAGCGAGCTGATCGGTGACCCCGCTCCCCCACCCCTGTCGTCGGTGCTGGTCCGGGCGAGGGATCCGCTGTCGCTGGTGAATGGGATGACGCCGACTGACCGGAGCCGGTACACGTGAACCCATCAAGAATTGCCGGTTTCTTTGTCAAATCTTGAGCCAAAATCAAACATCGTTATCAATGCTGAACTGAGAACGGAACCATACATCTGCCGTATGCGCTGGACAGGAGCTTTCATGGCTGTGCACTGGGTTAATTACGATCTCAACAAAACCGGCCAGAATTACTCGGAACTTATCGACTATTTGAAATCCCATCAATCGTGGGCCAAACCGCTCAAGAGCAGCTTTTTCGTCAAGACTGCGCTTTCCGCCTCGGAGCTCCGTGATGGTGCCAAGACCTATCTGGATCCTAACGACGACGTCGTCGTGGTTCCCATAGGCGGCAATGGCTGGGCCAGTTACGGCATAAGCAAGGAGGTCACGGAGTGGATGCACGCCAATATTTAGCACCGAGAGGTCGACTCCGACAGAAGAAGCCTCGTGAGCCACAGGATCCGGAAAAAGCGCGGATCCACCCGCCCTTCAGGGAAGAGGAGCAGGCTATGCCGACTCGAGTACCGGGGAGCCGCCCAGGCGACCACGCCAACGACCTTTCCATCCGTATCTGGGAGGAACGCGGCCACCTCGGTTCCTTGCTCTCCGCGTTGGAAGCCGCCGCCGGACCAACGCACCCATTCCGGTCCGGCCTGGAGACTCCTGAAGAGCTACAGCAAATCCGCGCGGATCTCCAGTTCGCGGGTCTGGCCCGCGATATCGCAGCACAAGAGCTTGCGGAGACATGGAACCTGTCGGATCATCCGACTCTTCCTGACCTGATTCACGCCGCACCCGCAGAACCATGGCCATTGATCTTTTCACAGCACCTTGAGGCGCTGGAAGACCTCGTGGCCCGCATCGATGACCTCTGGTCAGAATTGGGCCGCACTCCCCCACCGGCACAGACGACACGCACACAACAGAATGCACCCGCCAAGCCGGAGACACCCACGCCGGGAGCCGGGGAAACCTCCGGCACAGACGCCCGGGTGTCAGACGATCGGACCATCGCCGTTCCGATTACCAACGCACTGCGCGGTTTCATCAACAAACCCGGAAATGACAGCAAAATGCGCCGGTAAATTGCATATGTCAGGAAGAATAGCGGCTTCGTCTGGTCGACCGTCTGGACATCAGAACGCACCGGTCATGGTCATGAATTCCTCACTGAGAATGCCGACGGGTTGGAGGCCGGCGCAACCCGCCGACGTCGTATTTGCCGGGTTTCCGACGGTTGGTTCCGCCGTCCAAAGAGCGGTACGAGGCCGGTCGCCGGTGTCGCAATATTGCGGGTGGTCCCCGGAATGAATCGGCGCCGGGCAATTGATAATTATGCTGATCACATTGCACCCAGGGGCCTCCGGTCTTGGAAGCCCGGCGAAGGCGCGGAGGTAAGGAACAATGCCCACAGGGGCGATCAGCTTGTTCGATCCGGACAAGGGTTTCGGTTTCATCGGCCGCGATAACGGGGGCCCGGATGTTTTTGTCCACTACTCGGCCGTCATGGGCGGCGGTGCCGGTCTCTGGATGGCGGGCAGCGGGTGGCGTTCGACGTCGTTGTCGGAGTCACCGGGTTGATGGCGGAGAACGTCCAGCATTTGTAGCGCGTCCGTACGGGATCCGCTTCGGTCCTTGGAAAGGAGGACATGTCATGGCCGCCGATTATGACGACCTGCGTCCGGAGGTAAAGGAAGCGCAGGAGCGGTCCCTCGAAGCTGTGCAGTCAGCGAATGCCCCGACGCCGATGCGTGCGGTCCTTGAGGTGGAAGGAAGCGATGACCTCGACACGGAGGGTCCCGGCGGTGAGATCGTGGCCGAGGAACTTGTCATTAACGTTGTCCCCCAGGGCAGAGACGAATTCACCTGCTCCTCGTGCTTCCTGGTCCGCCACCGCTCCCAGATCGCACGCGAAAGAGGCGGGAACCTCTATTGCACCGAGTGCGAGGCCTGAAGACCCGACCTTCCAGGCGCGAGCCGACATACGCGAGAGCAGCCTCGCAGTGAACCGGTCGCGGCCATCCCGGACCGGTGAGAATGCTGTCCCATCGATTCACGCATGCGAAAGCGCGCGCCAAGCCACGCGACAGCTGGCGCTCTCTGGCACGATCCCCTTGCGTCCAACCGCACGAACGGGTGGCGCTCAGGGCCTCAAATACTCAAACCATGACGGACACTTCCATCCTTCACTTCGGGCCCGGACACTGCCACCGGTCAAACGTCAGACTCGCGCAAATTTTCAATGGGCACGGAGCGGCAGCGCCGCTCAGCGCTATGGGCAGTTTTTCATGGCCGCTAACAGAGGTCCACTCCGGCCCGGTGCCGACGATAGTCGTCCAGTCGGAGTCGAGGTGGAGTTCCGCCCGGGCGGCAAGTTGATCGCCCCAACCGGCGGGTTCGCGGAACGCGCCGACCTGGCCGCGATACCACCCGTCGGACACGACGATTTCGATCGCGTTGTCGCCGAGATGCAACAGACCGGCAACATCGGCTCCCTGCGCGTACAGCGTCCGATCGTAGGAGGTTGAGCCGGGTGCGAGTTGGACATCACCCACCCTGTCGCCGTTGATGAAGGCCTCATACACGCAGAGTCCGGTCGAGTACAACACACGCGCAGGTTCCTCGGTGATTGTGAAGGTCGCGCTCAGGACGTGAGCCGGCCGGGTCCCCGGCGTCCCAGCCGCATCATCTACCGGGCTGATCCAGGCGGACGTCCAGTCCTCGTCGAAGAGGCCCGCTTCGAATGTTTATGCAAGGCAGGTTCAACGCCGCGAGAAGGAGAGGCTCCCGGGGTCCGGGTGATCGGCGTCGGCCGAGTCGATCACAAGCACCCAGTCAGGCCCTCCGTGCGGCGGTGTGAAGGTCTGCGGCTCAAGCGTGCTCCCCTCGCCTATCCGGTGAGCTGCCCCCGTGCGCGGATCGAACCACCACGCTGTGTACCACTCGCTGCGGATGCTCTCCAGCGTCAGCTGAACCGCCGTGCCGGCGGGGAGGAAGATGAAAGCAAAACTTCCCTCCTGGTCGCGGGTGGCGCGAACGTGATGCACGCCGCTCGTGGGTTCCCCGAGAACCATGGACTGATCCGGCACTCGATCGAAGTATGGGCGCGACAGGAGAAGATTCTTGGCGTGACGGACCTGATCCGCGCCCGGCATCTGCAGGGCCTCGCGCCAGGGCATCCGCACCCACATCCGCGGCACACGCCCGACGTCCCACATCTGCCAAACCGGCCAGCATCCGTACGTGTGTCCATGGGCACCCGCGAACAGCGCCCAGTACAGGCTCTTGCGCACGTCGTAGTCGTCGAGAAAACCGCCCCCGAGATTACCGATCTGATCGGCGCTCTCTTCGTAGGCGGGTTCCATGTCCATGCATGGCATCACCGGCGTTCGCGCATAATCCGCCTCGATCATGCGCCAGTTCTCGAAGTTGCGTCCATGTCCGCTCTGAATGGTGTGGAATTCGAGCCACGACTCATCGGCGTAGTACTCGCTCGTCGAGTGCTGACCCCACGTGTGGGCCGTCATGAGGTTGCGACCGTGATCGCCCGCACGCACGCCTTCGGCCATGGCGCGGACGATCGCGAGGTGCTCGGGGGTCTCGATGGGACGGTCGCCGCCCAAAATCCAGATCACGGCGCGGTGCGCAAACCGGCGTCCTACGTACTCACCGAACTCTCGTGAGCCTTCCGGGGTGAGCATTGCCGGGCCGATTCCCCAGAGGAGATTCCACTTGTCGCCCCAGGCCGGCAGCAGACCGATCGTGAGACCGAGCGACCCGGCGATCTCGAATACCGCGTCGACGTGGGCAAAGTACTCCTCATTCGGGCGCGTGGGATCTTCATCGTGCAGGGGGAGCCGGCCCGACGGATCGGGAACCCGCAGACCGTCCAACTCGGCCAGCAGCACCGTTTGCACTACCGTGAACCCTTTGGCCGCGCGGTCGCGGAGGTACAGTTCGGCCTCTCCAAGGGTGCAGCGGTGCAGGAGTTCCCAGGCCGTGTCGGCGAGGTAGAAGAACGGCGAGCCGTCGACGCGTTGCAAAAACCGCCCATTTTCGCTGACGGCGATCGGGCGATCCTGAGCGATCATGCCCGCGTTGCGCTGATCGGCTCGCCGAGGGTTACCCCGACGCCGTTGAACGCATCGACGGCAAACCAGGTGTCCTCCCCGGCGTTCAGCGACGGCACGTCGAGCTCGTTGTGGTCGTACACGAGCCAGCTGCGATATAACGCCTCCGGGCCCGCCCCGTAGCGGACGTTGTACCCGATTGCGCCCTCGACGGCCGGCCAGGTGACATGGGCTGTGCGGGGCTCGGTGCGCACGGCCGTCGGCGTCGGTGCCGTCGGCAGTGCGCCATCGGCTCGGCCGAAGACGCGCAGACCGCTGACGGCGAATGCCCCGTCGAAAGGCAGGCTCGCCGCGGTGACGCGGACAAAGCGGAGTTCGCGGGGAGTTTCGAGCGATATGAGGGCGTGCGGGCGGTCGACTCCCTCGACCCGGCCGTCGTGAAGGGTCTCCCACGTCTCCCCGTCGACCGAACCTTCGAGGACGACGAGGGCCGGAAGGTGCTCGGGGTAGATTCCCCGCCAGGTGTGGCCGCCGTCTGCGCCCTCCTCGACGGGCACTGCGGTCGCCGCGAGTTCGTGATCTGCAAGGTTCACCTGTACGACGGCGACGTTGCAGACCGCGCCCAGGTCGAGCAAAATCCATTCCCCGACGCCCGGACCGGCCGATGCCCACCATGTCTGGATGTCTTCGTCGGCCGCGAGCGCGCCCTCGTGCCCGTCTGTCGCCGACGAGGACGTCACCGGCGAGCGGTAGGACAGCAACATCCATTCGGGGGTGATCTTCGCCCACGGGTCGAACGGTCCGTCATGGAAAGCGAGGGGATAGTCGGCGAAGTTCTGGTTGCAGGTCAGCACACCGTCGGCGTCAAATCCGGCGGGGAAAATGCCCAGGCGCCGCTCGAACACGCCGTTGACGCTGATGCGCATCGTCGCCGCGTGCCACCAGTTGCCGTGCTTATCTTGGACCGTGCTGCCGTGGCCGGCGCCCGGGGCGAAACCGCCCGGCTTCGATGAGAACGGGCTGGCCGCGGAATAGGTGAAGGGGCCGAGCGGGGAATCGCCCACATAGTAGCCGTCGGCGTAGGTGTTGTTCTGCGTCGCGGGGGCTGCGTACTGAAGGTAGTACCGATCGTTGTAGCGAGTCATCCATGCGCCCTCGATGTACGGGTCCGCGCTGCTGAGTGAGGCGGCCATCCGCTCGCGCTCGGTCTTCGGCTCAGGGACCACGTAGTTCTCGCCCAGCCGTTCCCAGCCGCGGCCTGCAGTGTCTGCCCGGATGAGTTCGACCGGTTCGCCGATCGGGGTGAGACTCTGATCGAGTTCGACGCCGGTGATGGGCTGAACGTTGTCGCACCCCCAGTAGAGGTAGATGCGGCCATCGTCGTTTTGGAAGACGCTCGGGTCCCAGAACGAGAACGTGCCTGGCGCGACCTCTTCGAAGTCGTCGGCCAGCGGGTCGACGCTGCGGAAGAACGGCGAGTTCGAGCCCTTGCGCGACGCGCTTATCACGAGCGCACCATTGACCTCACGAACGTCGGGTGCGTAGTCGAACGGGGGGATCTTGTCGGTTGCCTGATACACCCACTCGAAGAGATCGTCGGAGTGCCAGAACCCTCGCGACATCGACACGAACAGGTAGTACCTGTCGCGGTAGAGAACAAGCGAAGGGTCGGCGGCCTCACGATGCACGTTGCGGCTCGGCTCTCCAAGGCTCACACCGTCCACCACACCGGTGAAGCGAACGTCCTGATAGCGGTATGCGAGATCCATCGGGTTACACAAAATGCGCGTCATATTCGTCTCGTCCTAGAGGGGTATGCAGGCACGAACATTCCGGGCCCGCGGTTGGCGATTGTATTCAAGCACAGTCAGTACAAGGTTGACAACCGATTGCCATTCATTCAAGCTCGGTTTGATCCAGTCTTCCAATTATCGTGAGGGGCTCGCAATGACGAACTCGGATGACACTCCTGCACGCGACAGACGCCCCGACGGGCACCCGATCCTCCCGCGAGTGTCGGGTACCCCACACGGTTCGCAGCTCTTGGTCGACGGCGTGCCGTTCCTCTCGCTCGGGGGCGAATTGCACAACTCGAGCCCGTCGAGCCCAGAATTTATGGCGCCGATCTGGGACCGCCTCGCCGAACAGGGGGTGCGCTCAATTATCGGAGCCGCGAGCTGGCAGCTCGTCGAGCCCGAAGAGGGAGTCTTCGACTTCACCTCCGTCGACGACCAGGTCACGCAGGCCCGAGCCCGCGGCATCAAACTCGTCTTGATCTGGTTCGGTTCGTACAAGAATGCCGAATCGTCGTACGCCCCAAGCTGGGTGCGCCGCGACGAGGCGCGCTTCCCACGGGCTGAGCGGGATCAGGAGCGACTGCTGACGGGACGGTTCAGCCTCGATGGCCCGATCCTCAGCGTGTTCTGCGAAAATCTTGTCGAGGCCGACGGGCGCGCTTTTGCCGCGCTGATGCGTCACCTCAGGGGCATCGATCCTGACTACACTGTCATCGCCGTGCAGGTGCAGAACGAGGTCGGACTCCTCGGTGACAGTCGCGACCGCAGCGCGCTTGCCGATGCGGCGTGGGCTGAGCAGGTGCCGGCCGAGTTGGTGCGCGGCCTCTCCTTTCGCGGTGAGGCACTGCAGCAGTGGGTGCGTGAGCTGTGGCAGCGCAACGGCTCCCTAGAGTCAGGAACGTGGGCGGAGGTGTTCGGCACCGACCCCCTCGCCGAAGAAGTGTTCATGAGCTGGGGTTTCAGCAGCTTCGTCGAGCGTGTCGCCCGCGCGGGCATCGCAGAACATGCCTTGCCGGTGTTCACCAATGCCTGGCTCGGCCCTCAGCCGAACGCTAAAGCGCCAGGGCTCTACCCGAGCGGCGGGCCGGTCTCTCGCATGATCGATATCTGGCAGCTCGGCGCCCCATCGCTCGACTTCCTCTCGCCCGACATCTACATCGAAGATTTTGCAGGCGCGCTGTCCACCTACGATGTGGCCGGCAACGCTATTTTTGTCCCCGAGGCCCGCCCCGACCCCGGCCTCGCCTTCGTTGCGGTGGGAGCATATCGCGCGATCGGCTTCCATCCGTTCGGCATCGACGCGGTTCTCGACTTCGACGACCTGTTCCGCGCCTTCTCGGTCATGCAAAGTATGTCGACGGTAATCACCGATGCGCAGGCCACCGGCAGCATCCATGGCTTCCGTCTCGTGACCGGCGAGCAGGACCAAATCGAATTCGGCGGCTACACCGTAACGATCTCGGGCCCGATCGACACCCGCGGGATGTTCGGCACCGGAACGGGCGAAGAAGCGGCTGTTCTCGTCGGGTACGGCCTCATAATCCACACTGGTGAAGACGAGTTCCTAGTGCTCGCGCGCGGCACCTCGCTGAGCTTCTCGCGTCCTGACTCGATCATCGAACTCGACACCGTCACCGAGGGAGTATTCGTCGAGGGCCGGTGGATTCCGGGACGCACCCTCAACGGCGACGAGCGCTACTGGATGTTCCCGAAAGACAGACTGGCCGCGGTGCGCATCGAGCTGCTCCGTCGCGGAAAGTAGCCGCGCCGCTAAGGGCTGCCTATTCCGCGAGCAGCACGACGGCATCACGGATGTGAGTTTGGGCTTGGATTACCTCGTCGATACAGAGCTTTTGCCCGGCGGATCGAGGATCACACTGGTCCTTCGCAAGACCGCAGAAGCAGCGGACGTCCTCTTCGCGACCCGCGGCATCGAACGCAAGCGCAAGATCGGCCCAGGGTTTACCACCCTCAAGCATCCCTGGACGGCCCAGGATGCCGCGCAACGCGTCGATACTCTGCGGCAAGAAGTCGCGGCGCTGCGACGTGACGAAGAAGGCATGTCCGATCCGGATTACCAGCGCGCCACCGAAGAAATCGCGGGTCACATGTCCCAGACATGGGAACGCATCATTAGCCAAGTGCTGGCCGAGTGTCAATCAAACCTTCAGCAGTCCCTCCTTCATCAAACGCCAATCCAATTGAGCGTTGAGCTGCCGTGAGATGACAGGACACCACGACGTTCCCATCTCCGAACTTGCTCCTCCAACACGGCCGGCATGGACCCGTCAGGGCGGGAAATGCTAACCTTACTAGGCCCTTTTCATGTCCTGTCATACCGTCAACTTGGCATAATCTGCATTATCGGCGTTCAAACAACGGGAGTAGAAGTGGATGCAAGAACTCCCGTCTGCTGAGGAATTCGGCGTTTCCGCAGGTCAGAAGCAGGTTTGTATTCGTTTATGATCACGGCGCGTCATCTGGATTTGATCCGTTTGGGCCGAAAGCTATAGGTTTCCTGCATCTAATGCATGTTTCCATGGTTTAGGTGTCGTTATGAGTGATGCCGTTCCGGGTTTCGTCCCGCGGATGCTGGTGGATCCGGACATTGGGCTGTTCAGGGCTGATGAACGGGTTTTCACGGCCATGCTGGATGGCTGGCGGGCGCAGTTGTTCGCACGTGGGCTCACGACGGGCACCATCAAGCAGCGCTGCCAACTACTGGAACGGTTTCAGCGGTTTACTGGTGAGTTTCCATGGCAGTGGCGGCTGGCAGATGTCGATGATTTCCTGGCCGATCTGCGTTCGGGTGAGAAGCCGATCAGCCTGAAAACGCTGCGTTCGTACAGCAATGCTGTGGCGATGTTCTGCTCTTTCCTGACTCATCCTGGCTATGGGTGGGGTGAGTTCTGCGAACGGACCTTCGGTGATATTCCGAGCCAAATCTGCTTTGAGTGCAACATGCCCAGGCATACAACCGATGATGCCGTCCCGGCGAGTAAGCGCTCGTTCACCAAGGCGGAACTGCAGCGGCTTTTCGACTACATCGATGACCTAGTTGACCGGGAGTACGCCTCCGGAAGCAAGCGCTGGCTGCCCCTGTTCCGCGACTCGGTGGCGTTCAAGGTTCTGTTATGCCTATGGGCTTCGCCGGCGGGAAATGACCATGCTGGACCTGGAAGACTTTGGCCCCAATCCCCACGTCTCCGACTACGGACGGTTCGGCGCCGTCCAGGTCCGTTCGCCAAAGGCACTGCTGGTTCAGGGCCAAGGCGGCGCACCGTTCTGACCGTGCCGGAGTTCGACTGGGTCGTGGACCAGCTGAATACGTGGACGTCAGGAGGTATGCGGGCGAATTTCGCAACAGCGGACCGGCCATCGGCGATGTGGCCGAGCGAGCGGGGCGCCCGCATGTCGCTGGGCTCTTTCGGAGATGCCTTCGCAGCTGCACGGGACGCCGTCGGCCTGCCCCAAGAGTTAGGCCTGCATTGCCTCAGGCATTCCTACGTGACCCACCTGATCGAAGCCGGTTACGACCCGGCATTCGTGCAGCTTATCTGGGGCCGGATCTGTGGTGTCTTTGACGTGCAGCACGAGGCCGGTAACCGTGCAATTGCGCGTGATGGAGGTGCTTATCTGAAGCTGTCCATCACACGGGATCGCGGGAGGGTTAATGCAGGTTCAACGAGTTTTGGTGTCCGGTTCGCCGCTTGAGTCGTGGACTGTGCTTGATGATCATTGGTGTCCTCGAGCCGGTGGAGCGGTTCCTGGCTTACCTGACCGACGTCGAGCGGTCGCCGAACCAGAGGCCCACTTACCTGACAGGCTCAAGATAATGCAGACCCATGTTGGCCACTCCTACGCCTCGACCACCGGGCTCTACACATCGGTATCGTCGGACTTCAAGCAGAAAACCGTGCAGCCGATGATTGCACGTCGCATCGCGAACTTGGAGGACCCAGATGCCTGAACAGCGCCGGATTGGCTACCGTTGGAACCTGCGAGCCCTGATGGGCAAGCGGAACCTGTGGAAGACCACCGAATTGATGCCGCTCCTGAAGTCCCGTGGCATCACCCTCTCCGAAAGCCAGGTTTACCGGCTGGTCACGGCCACGCCGGAGCGCATTCCGGCCATGACGTTCGCGGCGCTCTGCGACATCCTGGACTGCACGCCCAACGACTTGTTTGAGCCTTTCGTTGAGATGCGCGCTGCAGCGACAGCCAATGCCCCAAAGCGCAGCGAAGACCTCGGCATCCAACCAGGGCAACCCGATCGCCCGACGGGTCCGGCTCGTCGCTCCCGACGACAGTGAGTAGGCCACGCAAAGCAGAGGACCCCACCCGCTGGCCGGTCCCCTGCGGCCGCTGCGGCCAACACCACCAAACAGTCGCTCGATGGCCCGACGGCGGAGTCTGCGGCTACTGCTACCAGCAAGCAAAACGCACCCGTGGCACCTGCGCCTGCGGCCACGAAGGCGTCCTGCCCGGAATCATCCATGAACAGCCGGCATGCCGCAGCTGCTCAGGCATCCGACTCAACGTCGACTGCGAGGCCTGCGGAGCAGAAGAGGAACTCCACAGCGGCGGCCGCTGCTGGAAATGCGTGCTCGCAACAGTTGTTGAAGACCTGCTCACGGACCCGTCGCGGGGAATCATGGCGCCCGAATTGATTCCGCTTGCTGCAGCATTGAAGTCGATGCAACGCGCCAACAGCGGCATCACCTGGATCCGGCAAAAGCACGTCACCGCTTTCCTCCGAAACCTCGCCGTCACGCCACAAATCACACACATGAAAGCTTCGATGGGTTGCCCGACTCGCGGACCCGCGAATACGTCCGCGGCCTCCTCACCGAACACGGCGTGCTGCCCCGCCACGACGAACTCCACACGCGTTACGAGAACTGGTCAGCACAGGCCTTAGACCGGGTCAGCGACCCTGAGAGCCGCGACATCATCCGCCGCTACATCCGCTGGCATCACCAACGCAGGATGAACCAGATGGACGAAGTCACCCGCGGCACCTTCCTCCGAGCCAAGCAGCAAGTGACCGTCGCCATCGACATGCTCAACTGGCTCACCAGCCACGGCACCAGCCTCGCCGGGCTGACCCAAGCCCATCTCGACCTCTGGCAGGCAGAAGGACCCACCACCAGACGGATCGCTGAACATTTCCTGAAATGGGCCATCAAGGCCAAGGCCGCTCCTGCAGGACTGACTATCACCTCGCATCGTCGTGGAACAAGCCCCAAACTCGACAAGACAGGACAGGACGAAGCACTCAACCGCTTGCTCCACGCCGGCGGACAACTCGAGGCGCGCGATCAGGCCGCCGCGATCCTCGTCCTCGTCTTTGGACAACAAGCCGAAAACATTGCACGGATAACCTGGGACGACGTCACCGTCACCGACGACTTAGTCACAGTCCAGCTCGGCAGCATCCAGATCGCGTTGCCAGACCCGTTAGCGCAACCTTGGCGGGAGCTCGCCGCAAACCCGGGCCACGAGCTGACCGCCGCGCACCCCAACACCAAATGGGTGTTCCGCGGAGCGTCGCCTGGACGCCACATTCATCCTGGACACCTCACGACCCGCCTCAGCAAACTCTTCAACACCCGCGCCGCACGTCTGGGAACACTTCACGAGCTCACCAAACTCGCACCCGTCGCCATCATCGCCGAAACCCTCGGCTACTCCCCCACAACCATCGAACGCCACGCCACAGACTCAGCTGTCGCCTACGCCCAATACATTGCGGCACGGCGGTCATGACGGAGAATAAAGCAATGAATGAGGTGACTATTGGACATCAAGGCACACTCGTTTTCCGTGTCGAGAATACCCGCGGCAGTCGAAACGGGCTGATCGAGAACCTGAGAGTTACCGCTCAGCTTCCCGGCCTCCAAGCCACAAAGGACGTCTGGGATTTCGACGGTTGGTCGGGGTTGCTGTCCTTCTTTGAGGAACTCGTAAGCAATTGGCGGGGCTGGGACGGGGAGAAAAGCTTCGACTCCATCGAGGGCGATTTCCGGCTGGCCGCGAAGCACGACGGTCATATTCGCCTGGCCTTCGAACTCAGAGAGTCCGGTCGCTCAACTCCGTGGACAGCCAATGGAGAACTCACCTTGGATCCAGGCGAAGAACTGACTGCCGCAGCTGAGTCACTCCGAGAAATGCTGGTTGCCCAGAGCACTTAAGCATTCAGAAAACGCACTACATCGGGTTTAGGCTGACTCCAGCCATCCGTCGAAAACCGTCTACTCCCGCCTCACGAATACCCGTGCATGCAAGTTTAAAATCTGCGTGGGAGCGGCCGCAAAAGGGGTGTTGAATGACATCACGCCCGCGAGATATGGCTCTGTCCTGAATGAGCCAGGAGGCGTGAGTGTGCCTCGGACATTCCATAGTCCTGCGGACGTCAAGAAGCCGGCAAAGGATCAACGAAGGCCAGGACTACGTTCCAATTCATGACGCTGGACTGCTCCGTCGTCTGAAGGTCGCCTGACCTCGAGGCGCTGCGAGATTCCGGGCATTGGTCTCTGGTCATTTGTGAAGATGATTTTAGAGGGGCTAATCCCACTGCTGTCAGGTTGAAATCTAAGACCGTTCATCCCAGCAGTCGGGTCTACGCGCCGAGAGGTCCATTCTGAACGACTGCGGCATCCAGGGTATCGCGGTCTCGGGCCGTGATGTCGGGCAATGCTGACGCTACGGCTACGAGCTGGTTCCGCGTTGGGCGGAGGTGGGGCCGGAAGCTTCTTAGGCGCCTGGCGCGCAGACAAAAAAGTGGGGCTGTGCGACAGGTTCAATCGGAATGATTAGCCATCGGTTCCCGTAGAACTCCACATAGGAGTCCGAGGGGCAACGTGCAAAAGCTTCTTCGCGGGTCATCTCGTCTTTCCTTCTGTAGTATTGCGCTGCTTCAGGCGAAGTCGGCGCGGAGTTCCCGCACGAGCGCATCCCAAGCTTCCGGGTTGTTGGCGCGGCGTCGCGCCAGCTCCGGCAAATGAGGGAAGGCTGTCTGGAAGACTGTACCCCCGCGAGCGAACGGGGCGGTGGTGGCTCCGGGGCTGCTGCGCTTCACAGTTCGCCGCCGTTGAAAGCCTGGGTGTCCCCGCGCCGGCGGAGTGCGGTGTCGGGTGAATGCTCGAACATGTGGGCCTGGGCGTTGAATCCATCGCTTGGGCCGAGCCCTTCGCGGGCCAGGTCGTGGAGCAACTGGTGTTAGCCGGACAGCGCCAGAGGCGGCACCTGGTGGAGGGAGGTAATGCTCGCATGGGGACGGTCTACGCGGAACAAGGCGAGGATCGCCCTGTCTTCCTGCGCATCGTTCAATGTCCGGTAGGCGCCGATCGGGCAATCCGCTGTAAGTGCCTGGGCATAGAGGCTGAGGTGCTCCACGGGCGTGAGGTTGCCGGCGCTGTGCCAGATATGGACGACATCCGCGCTTTCCAACATGACCGGTGGCTCCTTACCTGGTGGAAGTTGTCAAGGATTCGACCCCTTCCCTCTGATACACTTAACATTAGACCTACAATGTTAGATGTCAATAGACATTGAAGATTAGATGTCAAAGTTTTAGAAATTAGGTACACTATTTCAGGAGGTGTCATGTCCAGCTGGAGAGAGCAACTCGCATTCGCACCATTGGAGACTGCCGAGCGTGGCGAGGAGATCGCCCTTCGACTCCGTCATTCGATCGAACTGGGCGTACTCGAAGACGGCGCCCAGCTTCCCAGCGAAAGCGAGCTCGCTGCCAGGATGCGGGTCTCAACCATGACCCTGCGAACCGCCCTCGCCGAGCTCCGTCACCTGGGACTTCTGGAAACACGACGCGGCAAGGGCGGCGGAAGCTTCGTGCGGGCGAACACCGGAGACATCGCCAAAGCCCAACGGGACACCCTTGCTGCGTACTCCCTCGAGGATCTGCGCGACATCCGAGAATACCGGGCCTTCCTGGCAGGCTCGGCCGCGACGGTGGCCGCGAGCCGATCGCAGCAGATCTCCATCGGGCGCCTCGCTTCGATGGCGGCGATGATCGAGACGGCGCAGACGCCCGCTGAAATGATGCGGGCGGACAGCCGGTTCCACGTAGAGCTTGCGGCCACATCGGGATCCGTCCTGTTCACCCGCCAGGAGATAGCGATGCAAGCCGAGGTCGGGGCATTGGTGTGGGCCGGAGCTTCCGACCGCAGTCGCGCGGCGGCCCAAGAGCACGCGATGATCGTGGACGCAATACGGGTCGGGGACACCGCCCGTGCCCGAGGCCTCGCCGAAGAGCATGTGCGCCGGGACGTGAACCGCCTCATCGACCTGCGGTTGTCCATGGACTCTCCGCCGCCAGGGCCGCCTCCCTGGAACCGAAGGCATTGACAGCGCAGTTTCCGCCGTCGAGTCGTTCGCTGTGAGGCTGGAAGGGGCCGTGGCCGCGTCGATCCGGACCGTCGAAGAAGCCGCCCAGGAGGGCCTTGACCGCGCAAAGAACGGCAGGCTGGATGAGTTGGAGAACGTCTACGAGGTAGCGCGCGAGAATCTGAAGGCCATGCCGGAACTGTACGGGAATGGATTCATCGCCGAACAACTCCTACTTCGACGACCCGGGCTCCATCTGGTGCTACCTCCCGTTGGGCCCGGAAGCGCCCCAACGGTTAGAAATGGATCCGGAGTTCTATGACTACTCGACAGCACCGTGGTGGCCGGCATTCGACGCCGACGACACGGTCCACGCCAGCTACGCCTACATCGACGCCCTCGGAACCAACCAGCATGTCGTCACCTTCACCAAATGTGTCACCAGGGAGGGCAAAATGGCAGGCGTAGCTGCCACCGACGTCCTCGTCAGCCGCCTCCAGCGAATTCGACCCACTCCTGCGGCCCCTGCCGCCAAACACGTGCATCGTCGACCAGAACGACGTCGTTATCGCCACCAACACGGCCAGCCTCGTCGGTGGAATCCTCTTCCCATCCCATCAGGCTGAACGGAGAATCGCTCTCCGCTCGCTTCCCTGGAGCCTCTGCCTTGGTGTAAGCACCGGGGAGAATGCCGCTGATTCGACCCGCTAATCCGTCGCCGGCTCCTTTCGTGCTCCCTGCCGGTAGCCTCCAAGCTCGCTCCGGCACGGCGTCGAGTGGAGGGGGACTGTCCGTCGGGGGAATTTCCGCGACTTCTATCTGGAGTTCCGGCGAACGTGCTCCAAAGAGCTTCCCTAGCGATGAATTGCGGCAGCCGTCCGAATCAGAAAATGTGCGCATTCGGGTGCGTCCAAGGGCTGACGAACGCTCCCTGTGTGATTGTTGACCTCTCTGGCGGTGGAGATTTTTGTGCTGGGCACCTGATAAGGGGGGACGAGTTGTGCTTTAGTAAAGCCATGGCTGCGCCCATCGAGGACTATGCGCTGCTGTCGGATCTACAAACCGGGGCCCTCATCTCCCGGACCGGCAGCGTGGATTGGCTCTGCTTCCCCCGATCCTACTCCCCCTCGCTATTTAGTTCACTTCTCGGAAGTGAGGACCACGGCCGTTGGCTGCTCGCTCCTAGGGGACCGGAAGCCGTGTTGGTCGAACGGCGTTACGTCGATTCAACATTTGTGCTGGAGACCATCTGGGAGACCCCCACTGGCCTCATCCGCGCCACGGACTTCATGCCAGTCGGACACACAGGTTCGTCGATACTGCGCCGCGTTACCGGACTGGCCGGGAGCGCTCGAGATGCACGAGCTTAACCATTATCCGCCCCCGGTACGGCACGGTGGTGCCCTGGGTCAGGCGACTTCAAGACGGCTCAAGGCGCGATCGAATGGTGCTCTTGGCTATAGCCGGTCCGGATGCAGTTTCGCTGCGAGGACCGCATCTACCTGAGGCACACGCGCACGGGCACTCGGGCGAATTCGCTTTAGCCAGGGGGGAGGTCGTCGACTTTGAACTGGCCAGGTCTTCCTTCCCACCGGACTGTTCCTCCAGCAGTCAACGTCGACGCGGCACTCGAACAATCCATGGGTTATTGGAAGCGATGGGCCAGCCACTGCCGTTCAGAAGGTGCCTACGGAGAACCGGTGAAGCGTTCGCTGTTGGTGCTGAGGGCGCTTACGAATTATGAGACCGGTGGGATCGTTGCAGCACCCACAGCGTCATTGCCGGAGGAGTTCGGCGGCCCACGAAACTGGGACTACCGGTACTGCTGGCTACGCGACGCTGCTTTGACGCTGGAATCCATGCTTACCCACGGTTATGAAACAGAGGCACTGCAGTGGCGTGACTGGTTGCTCCGCGCTCTCGCTGGCCAACCCGAGGATCTGCAAATCATGTATGGCATTGGCGGTGAGCGGGATCTGCCGGAACGCGTCCTTGACCATCTGCCCGGTTATCAGAATTCACGACCGGTGCGCGTGGGAAATGCTGCGGTCGCCCAGTTCCAAGCCGACGTCGTCGGTGAAGTCATGGTAGCGCTGGAAAGGTTGCGACTGGCCGGGGGCAAGGAAGATCCTTTCTCCTGGGCGCTGCAGCAGATCCTTTTGGGCTTCGTGGAGAAACACATCGACGACAAAGACTTCGGTCTGTGGGAAATGCGGAGTCACCCTCAATTCTTTACACATTCAAGAGTCATGATGTGGGCCGCTTTTGACTGTGGAATCCGGGCGGTGCGGGACCATGGCTTGGCAGGACCCGTTGACCACTGGGAACACCTTCGCGAGCGGCTACGCGAGGAGGTCATGCGCGAAGGATTCGACGTGAAACTCAATTCTTTCACGCAGACATACGGTGGAGGGCACACGGACGCGGCCTTGCTCGTGATACCCCAAGTTGGCTTTCTTCCCTACACCGATACCCGCATGCTGGGAACCGTTGCGCGGCTGGAGGAAGAGCTCCTCACCGACGACGGCCTGTTGATGCGCTACCGTACAGAGACCGGCGTCGACGGGCTGGACCCTGGGGAACATCCCTTCCTTGCGTGTTCCTTTTGGCTCGTTGAACAGTACGCGCGCACAGGCCGCATGCTCGAGGCGAAGACACTCATGGACAAATTGGTGGGGTTCGCGAATGAACTCGGCCTGCTAAGTGAAGAGTATGCCGCGAAGGAGATGCGGATGGCCGGCAATTTTCCGCAAGCGTTCTCACACCTGGCACTCGTACGGGCAGCGGACGCCATGCACGGTGTAGACCTTCTTAGTCTGGCCGCCGAAACCCCAGCCTAATCCCTCAGTCCCGATCGGTATTGCTGCGCCGGCATACTGCTTCCATAGTC
Source organism: Arthrobacter sp. NA-172 (assembly GCF_043952055.1). NCBI lineage: Bacteria > Bacillati > Actinomycetota > Actinomycetes > Micrococcales > Micrococcaceae > Arthrobacter > Arthrobacter sp. NA-172. The sequence goes on from NZ_JBINOT010000002.1 coordinate 42,252, forward strand.
GATCCGGCGCTCACGCCAACTTCAGCCTCGGTCGGGAATCGGAGGCCACGGCCTTCGAGTTGCTGTAGGAGCTCGTCACGCTCTCCGCAAGTGAGCAGCTGACGTCCAGGAGGGCTTGGTGGTCGGCAGGATCCAGCCAAAGGTTGTGGGAACCTACAGCGATGGCTCCGCAGGAAGCATTGTCAGCGACCGCGAAACGGCCACTCAGGGTTATATGGAGATGCATGGTGGCGATTGATTTCGCGGCTGGGAAGACTTCGCCCGACTGCGCATTCCCACTATCGCCGTCGGGTCCGGCTTCGCACTAGGTGGTGGCCGTGAGTCGGCCATGATGTGCGATCTCATCATCGCCGGGAATAACGCGAAACTGGGACAGTCGGAGATCAACCTAGGTGTTTTGCCTGGCATGGGCGGGTCACAGCGCCTTACCCGTGCCATAGGCAAATCCAAGACAATGGAACTGGCGCTTAGGGCAGTCTATTGGTGCGGAAGAAGCTGAGCGGGCGGGCTGGTATCCCGAGTCGTACCCGCGGGTGATGTGCTGGAGGAGGCACTGAAGGTTGCTGCAGTTATGCCTTCAAGTCCAAGCTCGTGGCCATGATGGCCAAGGAAGCCGTGAACGCCGCCTTTGAAACTGGCCTCGCGCAAGGCGTTTTACTTTGAGCGCCGAATTTTCCACTCGCTCTTCACCACGGACGATCAGAAGGAGGCCTGAGTGCCTTCATCGAGAAGCGGGTCCATGCATCAGTGAAAGGGTTAACGAATAGGCTGCGACTCGTTCGGACTGCCCATTGAATGAGCCTCCGGTCCCACGTCCTCGAAAACATGCGTTCTGGCTATCGACGCCGCTCAAGTAGCGCGTACCTCAACCTGACACCCGCGCAGTCCGTGCCGCTGCGGACGCCACCTCGATCGGGCGTCCGCAGCTTCGGAATCTCCGTTATCGGCCTTTCAGAGTCGCCGGGGAGGGGCTGGATAGAACCTTCCTTTACCATTGGCGCTCTGCCCGGCCGGTGAAGCGTCCGGGTCATTATCGATGCTTTAGAGGGTTTCGAATCTCACTTGGTCCTCACAACTGGAGCCAGCTGGGCGGACTTGTTTTTCCATAGAATAGATATTAATATCCATAATACGAAATAATCCTTCGTATCCGCCCTTGGCCCAGCCGAGAGGACTTTCAATCGGCTTCGTTCTCCGCAGCGTCCAGTGCGGCGCCGTGAGCGCTGCAAAAGTACTGGCGTCGGTCGGTGTCGGAGTTATCGACCTCACCGTGTTGGGCCATCCGCGGCTGGCCACAACTTCCGACTCCTAGGTAAGGATCTCTTTATGGGCAAGTATTACTCTCCTAGCGGCGGACTGCCGCCGCAGACGCACCTGACCACCGAGCGCGCGATTGTGACCGGGGCGTACACTGTGATTCCCAAGGGCGTCATGACCGACATCGTCACGTCCAACCTTCCGGGTTTTTCGAACACCCGCTCCTGGATCATCGCCCGCCCCATCTCAGGCTTCTCCACGACCTTCTCCCAGCTGATCGTGGAGATCGGCCCGGGCGGCGGTGCTCCGAAGGCGGAGTTCGAGAAGGGGGTTGAAGGCGTCATGTTCGTTACTCGCGGCAAGGTCAACCTCACCCTCGACGGCGAACTGCACCAGCTGGAGGAAGGCGGCTACGCCTACCTGGCCGCCGGTTCGGGCTGGGGCTTGGAGAACGTTTCCGACGACGTCGTCTCCTTCCACTGGATCCGCAAGGCCTACGAACGCCTCGAGGGCTACGAAGCCAAGTCGTTTGTCACCAACGAAAAGGACGTGGAACCAACGCCCTTTCCGGACACCAACGGCGCCTGGAAAACCACCCGCTTCACGGACTCCAGCGATCTGGCCCACGACATGCAGGTGAACATCGTGACGCTCCAGCCCGGCGGCGTCATCCCGTTCCCCGAAACCCACGTGATGGAGCACGGCCTGTACGTCCTAGAAGGCAAGGCCATGTACCTGCTCAACAACGACTGGGTGGAAGTGGAGGCCGGCGACTTCATGTGGCTGCGCGCCTTCTGCCCGCAGGCATGCTACGCAGGCGGCCCCGGCGAGTTCCGCTACCTGCTCTACAAAGACATGAACCGGCAAGTCAGCCTCACCTAAACGCGACCAGTTGAACGGGTGGCCCTGCCAAGGGCCGCCCGTCGCCGAGTGCCCTGGGTTGCAAGGCCGCCCTTGCGGAGAATCCGAACGACCCCGCCGCTGCCTTCGACAAGGCGCAGGCACTCATGATCGAGTTCAACGTTCCTGTGGTGGTCGAGTTGATCCCCCTCTGTGTGTCAAGCGGCGGCTTGGTGGGCTTGCTGTTGGTCGTGGAGGATTCGGCGGTAGAGGACATTGGAGAGGCGTCGTTTGAGTGCCCTCCGGGCTTCTCTGGGTGTTTTTCCTTCGGCGATTTTCTTGAGGTAGTAGTCGCGGCCGGGCCCGGGATCGCGGCTTTGGCAGACGGCCATGGTGTGCAGGACGGAGTTAAGCTGTCGGTTGCCTCCGGTGTTAAGCCTGTGGCGGTTTTGGTTGCCGCTGGAGGCGTCCAGGGGCGCGGTGCCCGTGTAACTGGCGAAATGTGAGGCGCTGGGGAATCGGGCGATGTCACCGACGTGGCCCAGGAGCTTTGCCGCCAGCACGACGCCGATTCCCGGGATCTCCTGCAGGGTGGTGGCGGCCGCGTCCAAGGCATAGCGGGTCTGCGCTTCGTTGCTTTTTATGGAGGAATCGATGCGCCGAAGATCGGCGAGCAGGTCTCGGGCGAGATCCCGCCGGAGGGCATCAGTGGCTGTCGCCGGCCTGACACGCCGCAATGCGGCGCCGGCCTTGGCGGCGCTCAGGCCGGGTGCGACACCGCCGGGTAAGAGTTCACGCAGGAGCCTGTGCAGGCGATTGAGCAGGCGGGCGCGTTCGTGGCCCAGATCTTCGCGGCGTTCGGCCAGCAGGCGCAGAATCGTAGTCTGGTCTTCGACTGCAACGGGACGCAAATTCGCCTGCCGCAGCCCCGTCAGGGCGACCGCAAACGCGTCAGCAGGATCGCTTTTACGCCCGCCGCCTGTAGAGAGGACCCTGACCTTCATGGCCAGCGTGGAGGGAACATCCACGACGAGCTCCCCGTGCGCAACGAGGGTCTGGGCGGTTCCCCGGCCCAGACCGTTGGCGCCCTCAATGGCGAACCGGTGCTCGGGCCACTGGGCGGCCCAGCCCAGCAGCGCTCTAGCGGTTCCTGCGTTGACCACAAAGCGCCGCACCGCGAGCTGGCAGCCCGAGGGATCGATGGCTGCTGCGGTGATGGAGGATTTGTGCGGGTCGATGCCGATGACGATCATATCCGAGTCCTTACGCCGACGTCAGTGATGGATCACCCGTGGCGGGCACCCTGACTTGAAGTCTTTGCATGCCTCTGTCGAGCCACGCCCCGGGCGGGTGTCAGCGGCGCGGCACGCTATAAGTGAGCCAACCTGGACTGCCCCGGCGGCAAGGAGCTTGCGGACCTGTGCCGGCCGACACCCTGGACACTACAAGACTGCAGATCCTGCGGCACCCAGTACCCATTGAACAAGTCAGGACCTTGCTCGATCAATGACTCGTCATTGTTGTGTCCGCCCGGCCTGGCGAGGTCATCCCTCATCGAAGGGAGACACCACCAGCATGAGCAACAACGCGCAGACGACGCAAGCAGTGATCGTCATCGGAGGCATCGACGCGCACGCCGACACTCATCATGTCGTCGCGCTCGATACGACCGGGAAGGTACTCGGCGACCACCCTTTTCCCGCTTCATCACGCGGATATCGTGACGCGCTGGACTGGTTGGCAAAGTTCGGGTTGATTGACAAGATCGGCGTCGAATCCACCGGTTCGTATGCTGCCGGCATCACACGGTTCCTCCTCGAATCAGGTGTCGATGTCGTGGAAGTCAACCAGCCCCACCCCCACCTGAGAGCGCGCCGGGGCAAAGACGATTCGATCGACGCTGAAGCAGCCGCGCGCAAAGCGCTCTCGGGGCAGGCCACCGCGATCCCGAAGGTCACCACGGGTGTTGTCGAGTCGATCCGTGTGCTGCGCTTAGCCCGGGAATCCGCGGTTCGTTCCCGCACGAGAACGATCGTCCAACTGCGCAGTCTTCTAGTTACAGCACCTGCGCAGCTGCGGGAGCAGCTCACGGAACGGTCCGCAGCCGTGCTCGTGGCACGATGCGCGGGCTTGCGGCCTGATCTGGATCGTCTTGATGACCCGCTTCAAGCCACCAAGCGTGCACTGCGCGCCATGGCCCGGAGGATCCAGATGCTCGATGAGGAGATCAACGAGACCGACGCCTCACTCAAACAGCTTGTCGAGCGCACCGCGCCGACGCTGACGTCCAAGCTCGCGATCGGGCCAGGGCACGCCGCGCAGCTGTTGATCACCGCCGGGCAGAACATTGAGCGGCTCCACTCCGAGGCCGCATTCGCCAGACTCTGCGGCGTCGCACCGATCCCGGTCTCCTCCGGCAAGACGCACCGCATGCGCCTGCACCGAGGCGGTGATCGTCAAGCCAACGCCGCGCTCCACATGATCGCGGTCTGCCGGATGCGCTACCACCAGCCCACCATCGACTACGTCAAGCGACGTCTCGCTGAAGGACTGTCGAAGAAGGACGTGCTCCGATGCCTCAAACGCTTCATTGCCCGGGAGGTCTACCACGACCTGAAAACCGACCTTGGACTCACTTGACGTCTATAGGACCGTCGGTGTAGCCGCAAGCGATTTCCGCGGCGGTTTCGGTGGTGTATTCCCTTGGTCCGATTCGGGTCACGGGTGGTGTCCTGCGTCGTTCCTTGCAGGCATCAATCTTTCAATGCATCAATTCGAGAATCGCCTCTATGTCGCCAATGGTTGTCTTTGGGTTCAAGATGGCGAGCCGATAGCAGGGCTTTCCGGCATGCTGGGTCGGCGTTACGAATGCGACCTGATCGTTGAGCAGCCGTTCGCTCAGCGACGTGTAGTCGGATGCGGTCCAGCCGCGCCGTTCGAATAGCAGCACCGAAAGGTCCGGTTCGACCAATAGGTTCAGATCTGGATTGGCGCGAATGAGTTCAGCTCCTTGCCGAGCTGTGCGAAGCGTCTGCTCGACGGCTGCCTGGTATGCACCGACACCGTGCGCTGCGAGCGAGAACCACAACGGGATCCCGCGCGCCCGCCGTGTCAGATGCATGCCGAGGTCCGAGGGGTTCATCTCCTCAGCGTCGGCCAGGGGGTCAAGATAGCTTGCGTTCTGAGTGTGCGCGGCGCGACCCTGTGCACCGTCGCGATAGACGATCGCGCAGGAGTCATAGGGTCCAAACAGCCACTTGTGCGGATCGATAATCAAAGAGTCGGCACGATCGATGCCCCTGTAAAGGTCACGCTTTTCTGTCGCGAGGAGCCCCGCTCCGCCGTACGCCCCGTCGACATGCAACCACAATCGACCTTCCTCTGCCACGTCAGCGATCCCTTGGAGGTCGTCCACTGTGCCTGCATTTGTCGAACCTGCCGTTGCGACGATGGCGAACACGCCTGCCCGCGCTTCCGAGCCCATTGAATCCAATGTGGCGCGCAGCAACTTTCCAGTGAGGCGACCACGGTCATCGGCCGGGACCACGACAACCTCCACGCCCATAACGGATTCAAGCAGGTACCGGACCGATGAATGTGTGCCCTCACCGATGCAAACCTTCGCATTGCCCCTTGTAACCCCACTATCGCTCGAGAGCGCACGGTGACGCGCCGCGACAAGCGCTGAAAGGTTGCCGCTGGTGCCGCCCGACATGAACGTTCCACCTGCTGAGGCTGGAAATCCCGCCAGATCCGCAATCCAGCGTATGACCTGGTTCTCAGCGCAGATCGCGCCTGCACCTTCCAACCAGGCCCCTGCATAGATGCTTGCGGTTCCAACAACGCCGTCAAACGCGGCGGCATATATCGATGGGCTATTGGGCATGAACGCGAGAAATCGCGGGTGGTCCGCGGTTAGGCAGGCCGGCTCGATGACATCGGTCCAAAGTTCAATTGCACGTTCAGCGCCGATGCCTTCACGGGTGATTGTGTGTTCCAGGCTTTGCTTCAAATCAGCTGCTCCGGGAGCACTTCCGATGGAAGGGGGCTCCGCAAGCCGCCGCCGCGACAACTCCCCGAGCGCCCGGACAACAGCGTCACTTTCCGGGGTGTATTCATGCATCAACGTCGCCGGGGTGCTAATCGGCTCATCGTTCGGGAACACGATGGAGGGCCCTTGGGCCCTCGAGTCATCGTCGGCCGGCAGAACCAGTCCGATCCCGCTCGTTTTCTCAGTGTCTTTTTCCAAGGGATTCTTCCTTTCGTCCACAGCTGGCACTCGCACTCGTGGCATTCACCCGGTCTAGCGTTTCTGCCACGGCCGTCGCTGCAGTGGGATGGGCATCGGATGATGCGTTCCACTTATAGCACTCGCGCAGGAAAGAGGGCGGTGGGCTCATTTGCCTCTGCGTCCTTCCAAAAATCTGCGGCGAGGCGAACGTGGCCTTCCAGCACCGAAGGTCCTCGGGATCGTTCATCACCACCCGATGGTATTCCGTCTCACGGAAGTTGGATTTCCAGTTTTCGACAATTCGACTGTATAGTTGCTTCATGAACCGTGTCAAGGGTGACTGCTTAACGTTCCCCGCCGTTCATTGCCGCGCGCTCTCGCCGGGGTTCCACTGCCTTTCCAACGAGAGCGGCGACCGACTTTCCTGCCGCCCACCGCCGCGCTTCCTGACGTCCATCTCTATTCGAGGAGTCCACTTTGAGCCACTGGGAAATCGGCAAGATACTCATCGAAGGCGGGCCGTCAGCCGCTGACTCGCGCCCTGATCGCAGTGGTCGAGAACACCAAGTAAACCGTCGCTGCGGTAGCGGCCTTGGTAGACTCCAGGGCCTTTACCCCGATGCAGTCACGCTCTGGACCCCAAACCCCAATTGACGGCCCCTAGCCAGAGTCCTGCACGGTCCCCGGGTCAAACCCGAGCTTTCGAGTTCACAGATATGAAGACGATCCCCTCAGAACCTGAAGCATGTTCCGTTCGCCCATTGACTCACACAGCGTCTGCGCCACTCCATCGAAAACGAGGCGGCAACCCAGACGAATCCGGCCAGCGTAAAGAGACTTAAACCAGACAGGAGAGGGATCAGAAGTGCGAACGCAAAAGGCCCGTCCGACTGCCCCACAGGGTTTGCTGGCCCAGAATTATGTGCTGAATATCGCCCGCAAGTTTTGGGCAGCATACACGGAATACGCATGGCACTACCTTGGCATGATCACCGAGCAGCACGACGCCTCTACCTCGCCCTGCAACAGTGAGGTATGCCAAATCCACGAACAGGATTGGACTACCGTGTAGCGGCCGACCGCATACCCGACAGCTCTGGCAGAGAACGGCATCTTCACCACTGCCAAAAGGACTGAACCACAATCGAAAGGACTCTGGCCATGACCGAGACACTTCACAGCATTCCGCTGACCATGATCGGTGGACAGCAAGCCAACTTCGGCGACTTCAAAGGAAAGACGGTGCTAGTGGTCAACGTGGCATCGGAATGCGGACTGACCCCGCAGTATGAGGCGCTCGAGGCACTCTACCGGAGATATTCGGATAAGGATTTCGTCATCTTGGGTGTGCCGAGCAACCAATTTATGGGACAGGAGCCGGGCAATGCCGAGGACATTCAAGAGTTCTGCAGCATCAACTACGGCGTGACCTTCCCGCTGGCCGAGAAGGCCGATGTCAACGGCGCGGACCGGCACCCGCTGTACGCGGCGCTCACCAAATTTCGCAGCGGCGAGCTGGCCGAGAACGTCACCTGGAACTTTGAAAAATTCCTGGTCAGCGCCGAGGGCAAGGTTGTCCAGCGCTTCGCCCCGCAGGTCACCCCGGATTCTCACGAGGTTGGCGCTGCAATTGAGGCTGAACTGAACTAGTTCCCCTGGCTACCGACAGGCCTTGCACCCGGTGCGAACGCCCGCCTTGGCAAAGCCCTATTGCGCCCAAAAAAGGACCGCCGTTGGTAACTGATACAAGGAAGGGCCAGCATAAAAGCATGAGGCTGGTTAAGGTAGTAGCCAGTCAGAGTGCATCTGGGAAGAAGAATCAAACAGTCCTGCAGGAGGATTGCTTTCCGCATGCTTTGCTCACGCAGGCTTCGGACAGACCCTCCGAAAAGTACAGCCGAACGCTGGCCCGCTCGATATAGGTGCGTGGAGCTATGAAATTGAGAACTGGGTCTGCTGTTACGAGGGCCTTTGGGAGCTTCTCCCGCTGGTGACTGATGACTGGCCGTGGGACGTGTTGAAGTAGGACGAGTTGCCATGTTCGAACTGCCTCCATGCACTGAGCGTAAGCTCAGTGCATGGAGGCACGTTTAGTTGATGAGCGTGACACGCTTGGGGAATCCACGACCACCGATTTTCGCGTTTTCCTAATTCCATGACGCCGTGCGCCGGCACCCCCACTTGTGTGAGGGTGGTCGGGCGGTGCAGCTATCCGACGCCCAGGTAGGCTTCCTTAATCGCAGGATTGGCCAGCAACTCCTTGCCCGTTCCACTGTGGGTAATGGAACCGGTCTCCAGGACGAAAGCCCGGTGTGCCCGTGCCAACGCTTGGTTTGCATTCTGCTCCACCAGAAGCACCGTGGTCCCCTGGGCATTGATTTCAGAGATGATCTTGAAGATCTGCCGGATGAACTGCGGTGCAAGGCCCATGGAAGGCTCATCCAGCAACAACAGTTTGGGGTTGGACATCAACGCACGGCCAATGGCCAGCATCTGCTGTTCACCGCCGCTCATGGTGCCGCCAAACTGTTTGACGCGTTCCTTCAACCTGGGAAAGAGGTCGAAGACGCGCTCCAGGTCCTTAGAGACCTCGCTGCGGTCCTTTCTCCCATAGGAGCCCATGTTGAGGTTTTCCAGCACCGTCATGCCGGGAAAGATGCCACGGCCTTCGGGCGCCTGGGAGATACCTTGGACCACCCGGATGTGGGCCTTCATTTTGGTGATGTCCACACCAGCGAAGGTGATGGAGCCCGACGAAGGATTCAACAGCCCGGAGATGGTCCTCATGGTTGTGGTCTTACCCGCACCGTTTGCCCCGATGAGGGAGACGATCTCGCCCTCGTCCACCGTGAACGACATGTCATGGATGGCCCGGATCCGGCCGTAGTGGACCGAGACATTCTTAAGCTCAAGCAACGTCATCTTCAGGCTCCCCGAGGTAGGCGGAAATAACTTTGGGATCGTCACGGATGACCTTGGGTTCGGCGTCGGCGATTTTCTTTCCGAACTCCAGGACAACGATCCGATCCGTAACGCCCATCACCAGCTTCATGTCGTGCTCAATCAGCAGAACTGTGTAGCCATCATCACGGATGGTCCGGATCAAGGCCATGAGCTCTTCTTTTTCTGCAGGGTTGAAGCCGGCAGCCGGCTCATCCAGGCACAGCACCTTTGGATCCGTGGCAAGGGCCCTGGCGATTTCCAACCGACGCTGGAATCCGTAGGGAAGGTGTCGGGAAAGGAAGTGGGCGTGATCCGCGATGCCTACGAATTCAAGCAGCGCCATTCCACGCTCAATGGCCGTCTTTTCTTCCCTGATATGGGTTGGGAGACGCAACAGCGCCCCGCCCACGCTGGTGCGGTGCCGGGCATCCAGGCCCACCACCACATTCTCCAAGGCCGTCATTTCTCCGAAGAGCCGGATGTTCTGGAAGGTACGTGCCAGGCCGTTCCTCGTGATCTTGTGCTGCGGAAGTCCCTTCAGGGACTTGTCCTCCAGCAACACCTCACCTGATGTCGGCTTGTAAACGCCCGTCATGGCATTGAAGCATGTTGTCTTTCCGGCACCATTCGGACCGATCAACCCCAGGATTTCACCGCGGTTGATATCGAACGTCACGTTGTCCAAGGCAACCAAGCCACCGAACTTGATGGTCAGGTTTTGTACCTGAACCACGGGTTCGCCGATTTTGGCCGAAGTATCGCGCTCGGGGGCTACTTTCTCCGCGACGTCAAGATCCACACCCTGGTCTTTGAGTGCTTCCACATCAATTTCGATCGCTTCACTCATCGCTTGACCCCTTTACTGATTCAGTGGCCAGTTTCCTGCCACTTGGTTTGGGTCCGGCGATGTTCTTGACCTTGTTGTAAGCCAAACGGCCATACGCCAGCAGACTCTGACGCGCCGGAAGAATACCACCGGGCCGGAAAATCATGATGATCACCAAGGCAGCACCGAAAATCAAATACTTGAACTCGGCGATCGCCGTGAAACGCAGCGGAATGTAAGCAACCAAGGCACCACCAAGGATGGCACCCACTTTGTTGCCCGTTCCACCCATGACCACGGCGGCCAGGAACAGGATGGACGTGGCAATGTCGAATTTCTGGTTGTTCACAAAGCCCACCTGCCCGGCAAACAGCGCCCCAGAGAGACCACCAACGGACGCGCCAATCGCGAAGGCCCACACCTTGTACTTGAAGGTGGGAACGCCCATGATTTCCGCGGCGTCCTCATCCTCGCGGATCGCGATCCAAGCCCGTCCCACACGGCTGCGCTCCAAATTGCCGGCCGCCAGCAGCACAATGATGATGATGGTCAGGGTGAGCCAGTACCAAGGCGTTCCGTTGGAGTTCAGGAAGATGGGCTGCCCCTCGGAATCCGTCCCGGGAGGATGGCCCACATTCTGGAAACCAACCTGGCCTTTCATGGCAGGAATGATGGTGGCCAGGATGCGAACGATTTCACCGAAGCCGAGAGTAACGATGGCCAGGTAGTCACCGCGAAGACGCAGCGTGGGAACACCAAGCATGACGCCGAAGAACATGGTGATGGACATGGCTAGGGGCAACGTCCACAAGTAAGGGATGTGCAGGTACGGCGAATCGGGGCTGGTGAACATCGCAGCCGTATACGAACCCACTGCGAAGAAGGCCACATAGCCGAGGTCCAGGAGGCCTGCATAACCAACCACTACGTTCAAGCCAACAGCAACCAACGCATAAACCGCCATTTGCGCAAGCGCGATTTGCCAGTTGTTGCCCGGTTCGGTGGTGATGAAGGGAGGGTTGATGATGGGGAGCAGGTAGGCAATGACCACGACGACGATAAGGAACAACCATTGGGTCTGTCTGGGAAGGGCACTCCACTTGTCACCAACGCCGTTGAACCAACCCTTGCGTGGCTTGCCCTTGGCCTCTCGGTCTGCGATCGCCTGCTGTGCGGACTCGTCCGGAATAAGTGTGGGGCCATCTGTAGTACTCATGCCTTGCTCTTTCCGAGCGAGCTACCCAAGATTCCTTCAGGTCTGACGATCAGGACCAGCACCAGGACCACGAAGGCCACGACGTCGGTCCACTGCGAGCTTCCCAGCAGAACCTGGCCGTAGTTGCCAATGAGGCCAATCAACAGTCCGCCGAGCAATGCTCCACGGACGTTGCCGATGCCACCAAGAACAGCTGCGGCGAACGCCTTGACGCCCAGAATGAAGCCGCCGCTGTACTGGACGCCGGAGGGGATCTTCATGACGTAGAACAAGGCAGCTGCGCCGGCAAGGATGCCGCCGATGACGAAGGTGGTAACAATGATTTTTTCTTTGTTGACACCCATCAAGGTGGCGGTGTCCGGGTCCTGGGCGACTGCCCGGATGCCACGGCCGGTGCGTGAGCGCCGGATGAATTGGTCCGTGGCGATCATCAGAATCACCGCAGCGACAATGACGACCAGCTGCTGGGAATCGATGATTGTTCCGAAAACGTCAAAGATCGGCGTGGGCCGAAACATCGTGAGTGCAGCCTCCGGAGAGGGCCCCCGCCACCAGTAGATGGTGTACTGGATTGCGAAAGAGACACCGATGGCGGTGATGAGGAATGCCAGGCGGGGCGCTTTGCGCCGTCGCAACGGCTTATAGGCCACGCGTTCCACAATGACCGCCATGAGGGCGGAAGCCACCACGGCGACGACGAGCGCAAGGATGAGGTTTCCCACGATGGCCCAGAAAGCCAGCCTGGGCGCCGAGGGGCCGAAGTTGAGGGCGCTGAGCGTGAAGAACACGCCATAGCAACCCACAATAAAGACTTCCGAGTGGGCAAAGTTGATGAGGTTAAGTACGCCGTAAACCAGCGTGTACCCGAGGGCCACCAGTGCGTAAATTGCCCCGAAGGTCAATCCATCAAAGGTGGAACTCCAAAAGTTTTGGGTAAAGGAATTTACGTCGAAGGTGATCCACGTGTCATCCACGGGAACCGAGTGGAGCAGGGTGGGAATTACTTCACTGATCATGGAACTTTCCTGATGTAATCAGAGAAATGCTGGGGGTCGGCATGGATGCTAACCCCCAGCATTCATCTGGGCTCGGTGTTATTTTCCGATGACGCCGACGGGAACGATCTTGCCGTTCTCAACTTTGTAGCCGTAGACATCAGGCGTTGCCAGCTCGCCGGTGCTGTCCCACTTGTAGTGCTTGGACAGGCCGTCTGCATCGTAGGACTTCACCCAGGAAAGGAGGTCGGCCCTGGTCTGCTTGCCCTTGTCGATACCGGAGAGCAGTACCGTCGCGGCGTCGTAACCCTCGATGGAGTAGGCTCCGGGCTCAGCGTTGGCCAGCTTCTTGTACTCGGACTCGAAGCTCGGGATCAGCTCGCCGGGGATGCAGGGGCAGGTGAAGTACGAGTTGGACGATGCATCGCCAGCCTGCTTGATGAACTGGTCATCCTTCACGCCATCGGGACCCACGAAGGCACCGGTGAAGCCCTTGGCAACCAGCTGCTGATCGAAGGGAGCGCCTTCTGCGTAGTAGCCGGCGTAGTAGACCGAGTCTGCCTTGGCGTTCATGATCTTGGAAATCACGGCCGAGAAGTCCTTCTGGCCCGTGATGACCTTGTCGGACCCCACCATCGCGGAACCAAGGGCTTGGGACGTGGTGGTTCCCAAACCGATTCCGTAGTCGGAGTCGTCCTGGACGAGGTAGACCTTCTTGGCTTCGAGCTTGTCCGTGAGGAACTTTGCTGCCGCAGGACCCTGGACGGCGTCATTGCCGAGCGCGCGGTAGAAAGTGGTCCAACCGTTCTTGGTCAGGCCGGGGTTGGTTGCGGAGGGCGTGATGTGAACCAGGCCCTTCTGCTCGAAGATGTTTCCCGTGGCCTTGGATTCGCCAGAGAACGGCAGACCAACCACACCGATGATGTCCGGCTCGGAAACGATCTGCGTCACAGGGCCTGTGGCCTTGTTCGGGTCACCTTCAGTATCGAACTTCTTGAACTGCACCTGGCATCCGGGGTTGGCCTCGTTGTGCTGGTTGATGGCCAATTGAATACCGTTGAAGACGTTAATACCGAGCTGGGCGTTGGGGCCCGTCTCGGCACCCGCGTAGGCAAGGGTGGTGGTGGCCGGGCAGGTTGCTTTTCCATCTCCGGCAGGAAGGACGGCGACCGAGGGAACGTCCACTTTGGAGATGGCGTGAACGTCAACCTTGCCTCCGGCTGACGAGGGCCCGTTTGTGCTTGGTCCTGCTTGATTGGCGCAGGAGGACAGCAGCAGGCTGAGTGCAGCCGCTGTGGCAAACGAGGTGAAGACTTTCTTTCGGTACATAAACTTCCCTCTTGAAACTAGTCATGGGCGTTGGGAGGGGTGCCGCGCAGAGGCACGGCACCGTGAGCTCCAGCATGGCAGCGGGCGGGGGCTGCTTTTTGTCTTGGAGTGATCAGTTGTTGTGCCTAAGCGAAGTTGAGGTGCATGGGCGACGGTATTGACGGCGGTTTCGAGCCCTGCACGGAAAATCAACAAAGGAGCACTGAAACCCAAAGGTCACTGCCGTCTTCGGCCTAGCGTTGTTCAAGAATCGCCGAAATCTACTTAATCAATGGATTGATCGACTCGCTCGACCCAGCTACTCGCAGTCCGGCACACTGCTGGCCCTGGACGCTGAAGGCAGCGGTGCCTTCACAGGAGTGTTCGTTCGAGTTCTGGCGTCACGTGGTTTCGCCATGGCGGCCCACTCCAGGACCCGGATCCTGGTTGCGTGCCAAGCCTCGAATCCAGTACCAGCCCCTCGTCACCACTTATATACAGAACTGAAGCGGAGTAACCCATGGAACCCTATGACGCCCTGCTGGCCTCGATTACCCCGAAGTCCGGCGAAACCCGGACCATAACTGACCCGGCCACTGGAACCGCTATCGGCGAAGCACCCATTCACACCCTTGAGGACCTCGAGCAGGCCATCAACGCCGCCCAGGCAGCACAGCCGGCATGGGACGGCCTTGGCCACGAGGCCCGGAGCGCCGTGCTGCTCAAAGCGGCCGACGCCATCGAGCGCTCCGCCGCAGAACTCGCCCATCTGCTCTCCCGCGAACAGGGGAAGCCACTGAACGGCCTGAACGCCCGTTTCGAAGTCGGTGGCTGCGTCGCCTGGCTCCGCGCGGCCGCCACCACACCCCTGGAAGCCCAGACCCTGGTGGACGACGGCGAAACGTATGCCGAACTGCACTACAAGCCCATCGGCGTCGTGGGTGCCATCGGACCCTGGAACTGGCCCATGATGATCACCATCTGGCAGATCGCGCCCGCCCTGCGGATGGGCAACGCCGTCGTGGTCAAGCCCTCTGAGTACACGCCGCTGTCTGTCCTGGCCTTGGTTAAAGTCCTCAACGAGGAAATCCCCGAAGGCCTCCTCACCGTCGTCTCCGGGGACCGCACGGTCGGAGCCCGCCTGGCCGAGCACCCCGCCGTCGGCAAGATCATGTTCACCGGCTCAACCGCTACCGGCAAAGCCATTATCAAGTCCTCCGCGGACACGGTCAAACGCCTCACTTTGGAACTGGGCGGCAATGACGCCGGCATCGTCCTGCCCGACGCCGACCCCAAAGCCATCGCGCAGGACCTCTTCTGGGGCGCGTTCCTCAACACCGGCCAGACCTGCTCTGCCCTCAAGCGACTCTATGTCCACACCGACATCTACGACGCGGTCTGCGAAGAACTCACGAAGGTTGCCGTGGCCGCGCCCATGGGCAACGGCCTGGACGAGAACAATGTCCTGGGCCCGCTGCAGAACAAGGCACAGTACGACATCGTAGCCAACCTTGTGGAGGCGGCCAGGGCTTCCGGAGCCCGCATCCTTCTCGGAGGCAACCCCGACGCCGGCCAGCCTGGCTACTTCTACCCCACCACGCTGGTGGCGGACATCGAGAACGACAACCCGCTCGTGGCAGAGGAACAGTTCGGCCCGGCCTTGCCTATCATCCGCTACAGCACGGTGGACGACGCCGTGGAGAAGGCAAACGCGCTCGACGTCGGACTCGGCGCTTCCGTCTGGTCCTCCAACCGTGACGCCGCCCGGGAAGTCGCGGCACGCATCCAAGCCGGCACCGTGTGGATCAACAAGCACGGCGCGGTGGACCCACGGATTCCGTTCGGCGGCGCCAAACAATCCGGCTACGGCCTCGAGTTCGGCATCGAAGGCCTCAAAGCCCTCGGCACCCCCCAAGTCATCAACGGCTAACCTGGCGTGCCCCAGCGCACGCCCGCTGGCCCGGCCCGAAAGCTGGCGCTGGGCCAGCAGGCGTGCGTCTTGCCATCCTGGACGACCTCATGCAGTTCATTGCCACACCAGAGCAAACCCCAAGTCCGATCGGCTGATCGAGGACTACCTGCTCGAGGTGCTGATCGATACCGACGAGTGGGCCCACCGCGATGCTGCTGACAGTGGATCGCTATCGTTGAAGTGCTGCGCTGACGGCAGCGATTCGGGCGGCAGGTGAAGGTGTCCGACCGGGGCAACCCTGCGTATCAGAGGTCGACTCCGATTCTATTGACGGGCGGGCGTAGGTATGGCTGGCTCAGCTCCGGGCGTTCGGCGTCAGGTCGGGTTTGACCTTGCGGGCCCGTACGGTGCTGCCGGTGGCGGCGAGCCAGCATCCGGCCATCATCAGCGGGAAACCGATCAACAGGCCGAACGTCAGCGGCTCGCCGAGAATGAGAGTGCCCAGCACGATCGCAACGACGGGGTTGACATACGTGAACAGCGGCGCCCGCACCGGGCCCACTCGCGCGATCAGCGCAAAGAAGGTGATGAACGCCAGCGCCGTGCAAGGGACGGCCAGTGCGATGAGCGCTAGCGTGTCCTTGAGGGTCGGCACCTGGTGCTGCGTCAGGAACGCGATCGGTGTGTAGAAGATCCCTACCGCGAGGAGCGCGAGGGTGATGGAGCCGAGCGAGGGCACGTCGCGCAGCTTGGTCGCGATGAAGAACGGGGCGATCGCGTACAGCAGCGCCACCAGCAGGACTTCACCGACGGCGATGGAACCATTCCCCCCGTCGACTGCGAGGCCCGGTCCGGCGACCATCACGAACACGCCGACGAAACCCACGAAGAGTCCGATGCTGCGCGCCGGGCTGAGGGCCGAACGGTCACCGCCGCCGAACGCGATGATCGCCGCAAACAGCGGGACCGTCGCGACGAGCAGACCCGTGAGCCCCGACGGCAGAGTCTGTTCGGCGTGACCGAGGAGCAGGAAGGGCCCCGCCATCTCGATGGCGCCGAACAGCAACACCCAGCCGATCTTCTCGAACGCGGGTCGCAATGCCTTCCGCCGGATGGCGAACGGCAAGAGGAGCAAGCCGCCGAGGAGAGTGCGGCCGGCCACCACCGCAGCCGGAGAGTACGACTCGACGGCAACGCTGATGAAGAGATAGGGGGTGCCCCACAGCACTGCCATCGCAGCGAATAGCAGCCACGCGCGCGTATCGTAGCGTTGCGAGGAGTTCATATGGCAACGCCCTCGGCTTCGCCGTCGCCCCACACATACTCGCGCTGGGTGGCACGCCAGCGCTGTCGATGCAGCAGGAACGGCACCACGACGAGCGCCGCCAGGAGTACACGTGCGGCGGCGATTGCCAGAGGTCCGATGTCCCTCAGTGCGATCTCGATGAAGAGGTAAGGCACTCCCCCAAAGATCGAAACCAGGATAAAGAGCCCCCATGCACTTGCTTTCACGCTACACCCGCCGGGGTGCCAAGAGAGATTGATCCAAACATGCATCCAGTCTAAGGAGAAGGCCAGCGGCAGAGGAAGGCAAATTGTAAAGTTTTCGAGCCAGTGAATATTCAATTGAAAAGTCTAATGCCCAAAATCGATACCTTTAGACCTTGAATGAGGCGGACCAACAAACTGTTGCGGCTGACTAGGAAGACGCACTTCGGATACAGAGAGCTAGCGCGGCACCTAGGGTTGCCTGCCCCCGGTTGCTAGCAGAGTGCGGCGTCTGGAGCGGCACGGGTGATAACCGGCCACAGTGCCCGCCTCGACACCATTGTGGCTGGATACGCGGTTGAGGATCTGATTCACGTTGTTCCCTCATCAGCTTCTTCGCCCTGCTGATGCTCGGCCTGGTCTTCGTCTCCGGCTACACAGTCTGCGCAGCGATCGTCAAAGCCGAAATGTTCCCCACCCGCGTCCGAGCCCTGGGCGTCGGCCTCCCCCACGCACTGGTCGCAGGACTGCACCTTCGGCGGTACTGCAGAACCCGTTGCCCTCGCACTGAAGCAGGCCGGAATGGAGTCCACCTTCTGCTGGTACGTGACCGGCTGCATCGCCCTCACCCTCGTAGCCACCATCATGATCAAAGATCCATCCAAGAACTCAGCCCTCGAAGCAGACCTGCAGCCTACCGAGGCCGAAAAGGCCAACGCAGAGGCAGTCCTCGGCAGTTCGTCCCGGACCGCCTAATAGTCCGAGCGCCCCAAGGAAAAATCAGCGGACGACGGCGGGATCTTCCCGCCGTCGTCCGTTTCATCAACATCCGACCCTTGGCAACAACAGCCCAAAACACTCCCGCCATTCGAACTCAATTGTTTGCCCCAATCGGTCGGGAACACCGCAGTTCAGTGGTGGAAGGCCATGTCACCGCGGTTCTCGAAGGCATATCCTGTCGCGCCGGTGTTGATGATGTCCGGCTCCGCTTGCTGCGTCAGCGAGAACTGGGCAAACACGGCGGATTCCTTGAAATGGGTGGAGCTCTCAGCTTTAGCAAACTGCAGCGGCTGGTAAGGGGCTCATCTAGAGCAGGGAGCCCTTGGATTGGTCGACTGGCGCCTGATCCAGCAAGTCCGTTCGCCGGGCAAAACGATCAGCGCGTTCTCGCCGCGATCCTGAGAGTGCTGAGTGAAAACACCCGGCGTTTCTCAGGAACCACGGACTGGTTGATGGGTCAAGTCCTGGGCCATGGGCCCGGGCCGTCTTGGATCGCCCAGAAGGGTGAACGTGACGATGACCGCCGTCGCGGCTACACTGCAGAACGCCGTCTTCACCCTCCCGGAGGTGTCCCCATCCATCGCGCCGACGCTGCCCTGCTTCGGCGTTCTCTGCGACCGCGCAGGAGCTCGTTCCGACGTGGCGGCGATTGGCGTGACGATAGTCCTTTCGCCACCACGGGGTCATGTCGTCGAGGCCGCGGCTGCCGGACGGGCGACGTCGTGGAGGTTGCGTCCGCGGGTCTCGGGCAGCGAGAGGACCGTGATCGCGCTCACGAGGAGCGAGACTGCGAATTGAAATGCCGAAGAAGGTCGCACCTGAGGCCGCTCCCATGGCCTGATTGAGGCCGGCTTGGATGAAAGCCGCAGTGCCGCCGAATGCCGCAACGCAGATCGAGTACGGCACGGCGACGCCGACATTGCGGATTGCGGTCGGGAAGATCTCAGCGAAGACTGCCGGGATGATT
Organism: Arthrobacter sp. NA-172; assembly: GCF_043952055.1. Lineage (NCBI taxonomy): Bacteria > Bacillati > Actinomycetota > Actinomycetes > Micrococcales > Micrococcaceae > Arthrobacter > Arthrobacter sp. NA-172. The sequence continues at coordinate 61,015 of NZ_JBINOT010000002.1, forward strand.
GAGGCAACGGCGGCGATAAAGAACGTCACGATCGTCATGCCTACGACGAGGTGCAAGCCTGTGTTGTCGATGAGGCTGATGGCCGGGAAGTGCGCGGCCGCGGCCCCTAGGAAGCCGATTGCGAGGACGGGCTTGCGGCCGATCTTGTCCGAGACCCAGCCCCAGAAGGGGAGGAAGAACAGGAACAAGAGGTTCGCGACCGTGCCGGCCCACAGGGCTTCGGACAGGTTGAGCTTGTGGGCGTTGATGGCCATCGACGGCGCGGAGACGTTCCATGTGTAGAACGCGATCGTGAGGCCGAGGGTCAGGCCGATGACCTGGAGGGCCTCGCGCCAGTGCTGGGCGACCGAGGTCCACAGGCTGGTCTTCAGAGTGGCCTCCTTAGTCTTGTTTTCCTCGAATGCCTCGCTTTCGGACATGCGCCGTCGCATGATGAGAGTGTAGATGCCGAGAACCGCCCCCACCGCGAACGGGACGCGCCAGCCGAAGGACGCCATAGCCTCGGCATTGATGAAGCTAGAGAGGATCGCGCCCAGAACCGTCGCGAACACGATGCCGGCCGTCGCCGAGACGTAGATCGTAGAGCTCCAGAAACCACGGGACGGGGCCGGCACAACCTCGGCGATGTACGTCTGGGCCGTCGGGAACTCACCGCCGTGGGCAAGGCCCTGCAGGAGACGAGTGCCCACGAGGACGAACGAGGCCCAGCCACCTATTGTCGCGTAGCCAGGGCTGACCGAGATGATGAGCGATCCAAGCGACGCGAGGCTGATCGAGAGCATCATCGAGTTCTTGCGGCCCATCCTGTCGCCCATCCAGCCAAAGAGCCATCCTCAAGGCCGTGGTCGACATGGGCCTCGTTGAATTCCGCTGCGAGGTGGCCCAGGACCTTGTAGGATGTCCAATCAGTTGCCAGTGGTACGTGCTGGCGTCGCCTGTGGCTATCCCCGAGGCTGTGGCGTTCCTCGGCGCCCACAGGCACTTCGCTTCTGCGCGGAAGTCACCCGGTAGCGCGAACCTCACGTTCATGCTCTACCTGCAGACGCCGGCCGACATCGCCGAGTTCGAGGCGCGCTTGCTGCGGACCGTGCGCCCGGTCCGTAGTGAGACGGCTGGATCCACGGCCAAGTCCAGGCATCCGCGCCCGTAGAGGGCCTGGTACACGGTTTCGGGCACGACGTGCATTTCCGGCCGCCCGGGGAAGCCTGCGCGCAGCCGGTTGCTGATCTGGCGGCGGCTTCAGCGTTGTTCCAAGTGTTCCCGCACAAACTCCCGCAGCTCTGGGTTGCCGGCGATCTTTCCGTTTCGCTGACGGGTTCTTCTGCGCTCGGCACTCCGTTGGGCAGTCCGTGGACGGTAGTTGCCAGGGGGCTCATGCCGGTTGCGGCGGATCTCTCTGCTTATGGTCGACGGACTCCGTCCGAGCTCCAGTGCAATTGCACGGATGCTGAGCCGCGCATGCAACAGGTCCGCGATCGTGACCCGTTCCGACTCGGAGAGAAACCGCGCGGAAATCACGGCCGGCCGCTGCCGCGAAATCGGAGCGTACTTCCTCGTGTCTCCGGACTTTAGGACGACCGTATGACCGTGCCGCCATCGAGTGCCGGAACTCCGGCTGATTCCAACGATTCGACAAGCCTCAGAATTTCCCATTCCCTGTTTCATCAGCTGATCATCATGAGCACGGGCAGCGTTCTTGGGAGGGGCGCCCCGGGACCTCCTTGGCCTCTTCATCTCTGCCAATTGCAACTCCTAATTCACTCAGGTGTTGCAACGACCGCTAGACGCCAAGCCGTGACAATGGCTCATTTTTCGACCGTCACCGACAAAAGCCGCGCCGGCCCGGCCCGTCAACACCGCGTGGACACGCCCGCCTCTTGGCATACCCAAACAGGCAAAGACGATGCCACTAGCCAGAGGATTTCAGATAAGGCAACGAATCACCCTTCCCGGAGGTATTCCAATGAGACAACAAGGCCCCTACCCAGAGGAAAGGCCATATCAGGACCTCCCGGCCACCATTCGGTCACCGCGCTTTTACGACAGACCAAAAATTGTGATTGCGCTGCAGGTCTAAAGCTTCCACCGCAGAGCTCCGCCTGTACTCGGGGGTGCGCCCTGTAGTCTCCTTGGCTCGGGGAAGTTGACTGGCCCCAAACCGTCCCATGCCCCGAAAATGATCCAGAACCACTGGGCGATGGGAGTTCCCTCGTTCTTAGCCACAGGGAACCCGAGTCTGAAGGCCGCCGTCAACGACAGTGCGAACTCCGGTCCTCTGTAGTGCCAGCGCGGCTCCCAGGCTAGCGTTTGAGCATTGTGGCCCATTGGGTGTCAGTGCTATCACACTGCACCGCGCACCGCCGTCCTGAATCTTGACTGAGATGGGACGGAATTTGTCGCATCGGCATTCCTCCGCCCGGGCGGAGTCGGGAATAGCGCTTAGGACGTAACTGATGTTTTCTCCAGCGAAAGTCTTCAGCTGCAAAGTGGTGGATCGGTCGCCATAGGAGACTGCAGCGACAACCGCTGAACCCACGAACTGCTTGTAATCGAGGGGATGACTTTGTGGCTCTTCCATTCTCTTCTCCTTGTGTCATCGCTGACTTTAGCGGCATGGGCGTAGTAGTGCCTCCGTAGGAACTGCGGCATACCTGTTGCCGTACAAATGCAGTTCTGAAGGGTGCATCACAAGCAGTCACTTGCATCGTCTACCCCGGCACGGGCTGCCCCACGGACCCAGGATTCTGGGGTGGTGCGAAGTATTGCCTCTTCCTGATAGCCAGGAAACGCTGGAGGATCGGTAGAAGGTGGTCTATCACCGACAGACCGATCAACTCACCTCATCAGCGGCGTCTCCCCCTCGCAAACCCAGGGATTGCTAACGGAATGCGAGGCCCTTGGTGGTTGCTCAGAATGGGTAGCGTTCGATATTGGATTGCATCGTGATCCATTGGGTTTCGGTGAACGAGTCGAGATTTGCGTGGACCCCGCCGAAGTGGCCTCCGGAACCCGAGCCTTTGGTTCCCCCGAAGGGATTGGTTGGCTCGTCGGCGATGGTCTGGTCGTTGATGTGGACCATGCCGGACTCGATCCGGTCGGCGAGTTCGAAGGCCGCGAAGGCGTTGCCTGTCAGGATGCCGACGGTTAGTCCGTACTCGCTGTCATTGATCAGCTCGATGGCTTCTTCGATCGTGTCGTAAGTGATGACCGGCGCGACCGGGCCGAAGATTTCCTGCCGGTAGGCCGGACTATCAACGGTCACGTCGGCGAGCACGGTGGGCCGGTAGCAGAGGTCGTCGTATTCGCCGCCCGTGACCAACCGGGCACCGTGCTCGATGCTGGCGGTGACGATCGAGTGCACCTTCTCACGCTGCCGCTCATCGATGAGCGGACCGAGGGCATTATCCGGGTCGGTGGGGTCACCTACCCGGATTTGCGCTGCCTTTCGGGCGAGGGTGCTGACGTACTCGTCGGCGATCGACGAGTGGACGATGTGCCGGCCTGCGGTCATGCAAATCTGGCCTTGGTGGAGGAACGATCCCCAAGCGCCGGCAGAAGCTGCTGCCTCAATGTCAGCGTCCGGCATGACCAGAAGGGCGTTGTTGCCGCCGAGCTCGAGGTGGACCTTTTTCAGTAGCGGAGCCGCTACTGCAGCGATCGCCCGTCCGGCGCCGGTGGAACCGGTGAAGGAGATGCACGGAATGCCGGGGTGGACGACGATGGCTTCGCCGACGTCGGCACCGCCAGGGAGAACGTGCAGGAGGCCCTCGGGCAGTCCCGCTTCGGTCAACAGGTCAGCGAGGGCCAGGCCTCCAGAGATAGGTGTACGGGGGTCTGGCTTGAGAATGACAGCGTTACCGACCGCCAGTGCAGGGGCCACCGATCGGAGCGAGAGGAGGGCGGGGAAGTTGAAGGGGGAGATCACTCCGACCACTCCGACCGGGATTCGCCGGGACATCGACAGCCGAGGCATGGTCGAGCGCAGCAGTTCCCCATAAGGTTGGGAAGCCAACGCGGCACATTCGTTCAACTCGCCGATCAGTGCCGATACCTCGAAGGCCGCTTTCCCGAATCCGGAGCCGGACTCGGGGATCAGCCATTTCCGGATCCGGTCGGGATCTGCTTCGAGCAGTTGAGCGGCTCTGCGCAGGACGGCAGCGCGCGTATCGTACGTGAGCGTGGCCCAGTCCTTCTGGGCGCGTGTGGCCGCCTCAACCGCGGCATCCACGTCCTGAACGGTGGCGGCGCGGACGGTGGTGAGCACTTCCCCAGTGGCAGGGGCGGTCACGACGATCATGTCGCCGTCGCCCACTCCCGCCGGGGTGTTGTTCCAGACGGACCAATCGGTCGTGGTGGGCTCTGCTGTTGTAGTCATGGTCGGGATCCTTTTCTGAGGGAATTGACGCCGTCGAAAATCACTTGAATCGGCAGCGGGTGCCGGTCTGGACCTAAAAAGGTAAGTTCATACGCTAATGTTTCCGAGCCATCCGGCCCCAACAGTCGCTCGCCACTGGCGAGATTGACGCCGGATGTGTGATGCCAAAACGCATGGCTGGGCCGCGGGCGTCCTAGGTCAGTGATTCCGTCGACCCTCTGACCGGCATCAGACTTGGTCACTGAACTACAACTGCGAGGTCTGGGGTGAGAACTCGCTATGGCTGACTGCGGGCACATAGTGAAACCCCTGACGTCAACGCCGTGCGTGTCCCAGCAGCCTGCTGGGACACGCTTGATGGATCTTAGGCGCTGACTGGAGACTCTTTGGAGCCGTCCGCCTCGATGGGCAGGGTGTCTTCGGCGACATTGCGGCCCTTCAAGGCAAGAGTGCCGATGATCGATAGCACGCCGACGGCAGACATATAAATGGCAATGGCTACCCACGAATGCGTGACGTCAAGGAGATACGTGGCCGTGATGGGCGCGAAACCACCGGCGAGCACTGCACCCAATGTGTAACCCAGAGACAGGCCGCTATATCGAATGTAAGCGGGGAAGACACCGGAGAAGAACCCGGGGAGTGTGCCGTAGTTTGCTGCGTGGCACAAGATCAGCGCAATGAATCCGAGCAGCATGAGGAATGGCGTGCCCGTTGACACCAGGGAGAACCAGAGGTACGGCACGAGCATCATAGCGACGGTGCTGAACAAGAAGATCTTCCGTCTGTCGTACCGGTCCGAAAGCCAGCCGAAGAAGATCATCGCCGGGATCGAAACACAAAGGGAGATACTTACCACGGTAAGCATGAGCGTGCGAGACACCCCAACAACGAGCGTGCCGTAGGAGAGCGAAAACACCGTCGCGACATAGAAGGTAACGCCGGAGGACAAATACGCCAGGCACATCAGCACGACGCGCAATGGAAAGCGGCGGAGCACCTCTATAACGGGCCGCTCCGTAAGCTTGCCTTGCTGCTTGACGGTTTCGAATTCCGGACTCTCCTCGATCTTGAGCCGGATGAACAGGCCGACGCCAACGAGCAGGAAGCTGGCGAGGAACGGGACTCGCCAGCCCCAGGAATAGAACGCACTGTCGGGCAGCTGAGAAAGGGCAAGGTAGGCGACGGTGGCCAGCAATAGTCCCCAGCCCACGCCGGTGTTCACGACGGCGCCGAAGAGTCCACGGCGTCGTGGCCCGGCGTGTTCAACCGTCATGAGGATAGCGCCGCCATACTCGCCGCCGAGCGAGAAGCCCTGCACCACACGCAGTGCCACAAGCAAGATTGGCGCCCAGATCCCTACTTGGTCGTAGGTTGGCAACAGGCCAGTACAGAACGTGGCCACGCCCATCAAGATAAGCGTAATCATTAGCATGGACTTACGTCCAAGTCGGTCGCCGAAGTGTCCGAATATCACCGAGCCGATTGGCCGTGCTAGAAATCCCACAGCGAACGTCGACAGGGACAGCATGGTTGCGACGAGGGGATCGAATGATGGAAAGAACAGCTTGTTAAACACCAAAGTTGCTGCCGTGCCGTAGATGTAGAACTCGTACCATTCAATTGAACTGCCGAGCAGGCCGGCTGCAAGCACTATACGCGCCTGCTTGGATCGGGTCGGGGGGGCCACGGGTTGTACCATCTTTTCTACCTCCAGGGGGATACGGTGGGGACTTGGCGAGTATGCAGTTTGCTGCTCGCCCATTGGTAGATTTCCGCTGCAAGGAGAAGCTCGTCGGTTGAGTGCTGCAAACAGACGCGGGATTGCAGTGGCGCATGTCAAGGAACAGTTTTCGGGCGGACGTCACTGGATTGGAACGCAGAACGATCCGCGCGTAGTACTCGATAGGCAACGAAGCGCGTTACTTTTTGATCCGACGGCAGGAGCCGGCGCGAACGCCGTCGGCCTGATCACGGATGCTCCCACGGAATCATCGTCTCTGCAGCGCCTCCCTGGCGGGTCCCTTCTTGAAAAATACAAGAAGAGACCCGCCATGGGAGCTGACCGATGGCTACCATCGGTCGATTTCAGCCGCCCAGACTAGGGCCCCCACCCTAACCTGTGCCCCCCAAGGCCTCACGCCTGAGTCAATTAGGACGTCACAAGTTGAATACTTTGCGCGCCGTCTCGCCCAGGATGTTGCGTTTCGCTTCTTCGTCGAGGAACGGGAGCCCGGCGATTCGGGACGGAACATCGAAATCCCAGTGTGGCCAGTCAGACGAGTACATCAGAGTGTTTTTGGCGTCCATTGCTTTCAGCGTTGACTGCAGAAGGTCATCGTCAGTCGCTTCGAGAGGCTGCGTGGTGTAGTACATCTCTCGCATGTACTCTGACGGTTTCTTGGTCAACAGCGGCGCATCGGACTGGCGCATCAAGTATTCGTGATCAAGTCGTTGCATCATGAATGGGATCCAAGCCAAACCGGACTCGATCCAGATGACCTTGAGCCCGGGGAAACGCTCTGGGATTCCGTTAATGACCCAGTTCGTCAGGTGGGTCATGTTACACGTCACAAAGCTCATAGCGTGAGCTGAGAGGAATTTGTTCATTGTGGACGTCATCGTGTCCGTGTAGTTGGGCCCCGCATGGAAGCCCAGCGGCATATTACGCCTCTCCAGCTCAGCATAGACCGGCATGTACTGATTGTCATGCACGCCCGCGTGCCGCTGACTGGTCACGAGGAAACCGATCACCCCAGGATGATCCGCGTACTGTTCAATTGTCCGCAAGCATGCCTGCGGATCTTCGAAAGGAAGTCCCAACATCGTTTTGATACGGGGGTCCCGCGGCAGAACCTCTGTGGTGAACCAGCGGTTATAGGCCTCAAGGAGTGCGACGCCGATTTCAGGATTGGGGTGCAGGCCGATCTCGAGCATGGGCTGCGGGAAGACAATCTGGATGTCGATGCCCATAGCGTCCATGGCACGACGAACAAGAGTTACGTCGCGTTCAGAGCCCGACGTGGTCCCCTCGGTCTCCTCAGCCAGTTGCGCCTGGTGGGGAATTCGTCCGCTGACATCCTGCATGGTCAATCCGGGCTGATTGTTCCAGAGGGCTAGATTACCCGCTCTTGGCCAGTTCTTCATCATTTGACGCGAAGAGTCCAGAAGCACCGGGCTCTCGAGATACTCTGCAATCTCCGACCATGAATCCTGCTCGACGTGGTGAGCGTCGACGTCAACTATGAAATAGTCATTGAGGTTATGCTTCTCAATGTCTTTCGTCGCATTCGCCAAGATCACGCGAGTATCGGTTTTTACCGTGATCTCCTGAGTCGGGCTGATGCGAACCAACTGCTCGCTGTCCGTAGCTGCCGTGATGCTCATATATTTCTCCTTGTAAAGTTTCCTACGAATCGCTTCTTTGGAACCAAAGCGCAAGTTCGAACGGGGTGAGGTCGTGGGTTCGCAGAACTGCGGTCGCCACGATGACGGCGTCGGTGGGCGAGAACGCGGTATCGTTCAATTCGATCTTCTTACCCAACGTCAACGCCTGAGCCGCATATGCGATCAATTGCGATACGGCTTCGGGATCCGGGGCAGGAAAGTCGATCTGGGAGTCCGGGTCCTGGCCGGCAGCGCGAAGCGACCTTATTAAGGCGATCACGGCGTCCTGTTCTTGCTCTTGCTCTAGGACATCGCTGGAGTTAGAGAGTGACATGAATCCTCCCATCGGTTTCGACGACTTCCAGGGCCCTCAACTTGTACGCTGAGTCGCCAGGATGGATACCATTTGTCACGTCGAATTCGAGGCCGTGCCACGGACACACGATGTGCATGACGTCCTTGTCGAATGACAATCCCTGGCTCATTTTCTGCTCGTTAAGATTCTCGCGAACTCTGTTGATTATGCGGCCCTGGCAGGCCGGCCCGCCCTGATGCGGGCAGATATTCCTGTAGGCATAAACCTGTCCTTTGAAGCGGAAAACCCCGACGGAGACCGACCCGATGTCGACGACGAGGCGGCCCTGTTCAGCGACTTCTTCGGAAGCGGCGATATTGAAAACTGTGGCTGTATCTGGCATGCCAACAGTGTGCTCCCCCCCACAAACAATTGTAAAGCTCAAGATACTCAGGTATAAACATCATTCTATGAATGAAGATAAGATCCAGTCGGCGAACATGACGCCGCGGTTCACCCTCCGGCAGCTGACCTACCTGGTGGAACTCGCAGACGCCGGATCCTTCGCCACGGCCGCCGCTAGGCTCCACTTGTCGCCATCAGCGATGGCCGTCGCGGTGAGCGAGCTAGAGCGCATGCTTGGAGTGCAACTCACCGTGCGCAGGCGGGCGCACGGAGTGACTCTTACTCCCGCGGGCCGCAAGATCGCCGACCAAGCTCAACGAGTTCTACTCGAAGCTGACCGGTTGACTGAGCTACCCGGCGATGGCGTTCAAGTTCGGGGCACCGTACACTTGGGCTGCTACACCACACTGGCGCCGAGCGAGCTGCCGGACCTCCTAAGCGAGTTCGACCGTCGCTTTCCGGAATCGACTGTCCAGTTGATCGAAGCGGGCCAGGATCGTCTAACCCAACTCCTCCTCGCAGGAGAGTTGGATGCCGCCATCATGTACAACCTGGGCCTGGACAAGGGGCTCCGAAGGATCAAGCTCTCACGTAAAGAGATTCACATCCTGTTGCCAGAAACGCACGCACTCGCCAACCGCCAGGAATTGAGCATCAAGGAACTGGCGGACGAACCCATGATATTGCTCGACCTGCCGCCCGCCAGCGAGAACGCCCTGGCTATCTGCAAAGCGGTGGGCGTAACGCCAAAGATTCGGTATCGCGCTATGACTCTCGAGCTGACTCGAGCACTCGTCGGACGTGGCCTTGGCTACGCCCTTTTGGCCCAACGTGCCCCGGGGCGCCTGACAGGAACAGGACGAGCAGTCGCAACATTGAAGCTTTCCGATCCGGCGAAGCCCCTGGATGTTGTACTTGTACTGTCGCCTCTTTTTTCCGTGTCGAACGCGACAAGTGCCTTCATCAAAGTGTGTCGTGAGATGTCGCGAACGTGAGATGCACTGGGGGCTGAGCTTCCACACCCTCATCACCGAGGAATAGTCATTTCACCGACCCACCTCGACCCGAGTAGCTTGACCCGGACCACATCGGAAACCAGCCTCCATCACAGGCCGCGGTATTGAGGCCCCTGGCGATGGGTGGGTCCGGTCAAATGGTGAGTGACGTCAGCCTTCCAATGCTGGAAGTCCATCTATTCGCTCTCCAACTCACGCGATCAGCTCGAAGCGGCGCCTACAGATCAGGTGGACTATTTCGCTGGGAACACCCTAAAAACTACCCCGGAGCGGGCTGCTCAAGATTCAACCGGTCCAGACAACGCTCACCAGGCGGACCCACCGAGGAAGCGGCGAGGCGAGGACGGAGTGGCTCCCCCAGTGAGGATCCGGCGTCTGAGTTCCATCAGGTAGGTGGGCCGGCTGAGGGTGAACCGCGGCGTCGTGTTTGCGGGCTGGGTTTCTATTCATTCATAGAATGATGTTTTTAGCTGAGTATCTTGAGCTTTACAATTGTTTGTGGGGGGGAGCACACTGTTGGCATGCCAGATACAGCCACAGTTTTCAATATCGCCGCTTCCGAAGAAGTCGCTGAACAGGGCCGCCTCATCGTCGACATCGGGTCGGTCTCCGTCGGGGTTTTCCGCTTCAAAGGACAGGTTTATGCCTACAGGAATATCTGCCCGCATCAGGGCGGGCCGGCCTGCCAGGGCCGCATAATCAACAGAGTTCGCGAGAATCTTAACGAGCAGAAAATGAGCCAGGGATTGTCATTCGACAAGGACGTCATGCACATCGTGTGTCCGTGGCACGGCCTCGAATTCGACGTGACAAATGGTATCCATCCTGGCGACTCAGCGTACAAGTTGAGGGCCCTGGAAGTCGTCGAAACCGATGGGAGGATTCATGTCACTCTCTAACTCCAGCGATGTCGTAGAGCAAGAGCAAGAACAGGACGCCGTGATCGCCTTAATAAGGTCGCTTCGCGCTGCCGGCCAGGACCCGGACTCCCAGATCGACTTTCCTGCCCCGGATCCCGAAGCCGTGTCGCAATTGATCGCATATGCGGCTCAGGCGTTGGTGTTGGGTGGGCGGATCGAATTGAACGATACCGCGTTCTCGCCCACCGATGCCGTCATCGTGGCGACCGCAGTTCTGCGAACCCACGACCTCACCCCGTTCGAACTTGCGCTTTGGTTTCAAAGAAGCGATTCGTAGGAGTTACGGATAGCGACCAGATAGTTCGCCGGGCTGCCCTTCCTTGATGAAACTTCGAAACGCCGCAGTGGAAATCTACCGATGGGCGAACAGGAAAACGCCTGCTCGCCATGTCATCCGGCGTCAATCTCGCCAGTGGCGAGCGACTGTTGGGGCCGGATGGCTCGGAAACATTAGCGTATGAACTTACCTTTTTAGGTCCAGACCGGCACCCGCTGCCGATTCAAGTGATTTTCGACGGCGTCAATTCCCTCAGAAAAGGATCCCGACCATGACTACAACAGCAGAGCCCACCACGACCGATTGGTCCGTCTGGAACAACACCCCGGCGGGAGTGGGCGACGGCGACATGATCGTCGTGACCGCCCCTGCCACTGGGGAAGTGCTCACCACCGTCCGCGCCGCCACCGTTCAGGACGTGGATGCCGCGGTTGAGGCGGCCACACGCGCCCAGAAGGACTGGGCCACGCTCACGTACGATACGCGCGCTGCCGTCCTGCGCAGAGCCGCTCAACTGCTCGAAGCAGATCCCGACCGGATCCGGAAATGGCTGATCCCCGAGTCCGGCTCCGGATTCGGGAAAGCGGCCTTCGAGGTATCGGCACTGATCGGCGAGTTGAACGAATGTGCCGCGTTGGCTTCCCAACCTTATGGGGAACTGCTGCGCTCGACCATGCCTCGGCTGTCGATGTCCCGGCGAATCCCGGTCGGAGTGGTCGGAGTGATCTCCCCCTTCAACTTCCCCGCCCTCCTCTCGCTCCGATCGGTGGCCCCTGCACTGGCGGTCGGTAACGCTGTCATTCTCAAGCCAGACCCCCGTACACCTATCTCTGGAGGCCTGGCCCTCGCTGACCTGTTGACCGAAGCGGGACTGCCCGAGGGCCTCCTGCACGTTCTCCCTGGCGGTGCCGACGTCGGCGAAGCCATCGTCGTCCACCCCGGCATTCCGTGCATCTCCTTCACCGGTTCCACCGGCGCCGGACGGGCGATCGCTGCAGTAGCGGCTCCGCTACTGAAAAAGGTCCACCTCGAGCTCGGCGGCAACAACGCCCTTCTGGTCATGCCGGACGCTGACATTGAGGCAGCAGCTTCTGCCGGCGCTTGGGGATCGTTCCTCCACCAAGGCCAGATTTGCATGACCGCAGGCCGGCACATCGTCCACTCGTCGATCGCCGACGAGTACGTCAGCACCCTCGCCCGAAAGGCAGCGCAAATCCGGGTAGGTGACCCCACCGACCCGGATAATGCCCTCGGTCCGCTCATCGATGAGCGGCAGCGTGAGAAGGTGCACTCGATCGTCACCGCCAGCATCGAGCACGGTGCCCGGTTGGTCACGGGCGGCGAATACGACGACCTCTGCTACCGGCCCACCGTGCTCGCCGACGTGACCGTTGATAGTCCGGCCTACCGGCAGGAAATCTTCGGCCCGGTCGCGCCGGTCATCACTTACGACACGATCGAAGAAGCCATCGAGCTGATCAATGACAGCGAGTACGGACTAACCGTCGGCATCCTGACAGGCAACGCCTTCGCGGCCTTCGAACTCGCCGACCGGATCGAGTCCGGCATGGTCCACATCAACGACCAGACCATCGCCGACGAGCCAACCAATCCCTTCGGGGGAACCAAAGGCTCGGGTTCCGGAGGCCACTTCGGCGGGGTCCACGCAAATCTCGACTCGTTCACCGAAACCCAATGGATCACGATGCAATCCAATATCGAACGCTACCCATTCTGAGCAACCACCAAAGGCGCCACGACACATAAATAGTAGGGGTCTCCGAGATGAACCGATAGAAAGGATTTCTCATGCCAAGTAAAACTGACCGAATCAGGCCTTCGGAAGCCCATTTTCTTGATCTCCCGGATCTGGACTACCGCTCCCCTGGACTCTCATCAGAGGAGTTCAAAGCTGTATTCCGTGGTCATCCCGGCGGTGTAGTAGTGATCACGGCGTGTGGCCCCGATGGGCCGGTGGCACTAACTGCGACCTCGGTCGCCTCAGTAAGTGCAGATCCGCCGTTATTGGTGTTCTCAGTGTCGGCTCAGTCCTCAAGTACGCCCGCATTACTTGCAACAAAAACAGCTGTCATCCATTTCATCGATGCCGACAACCTCATGATCGCCAAGCTCGGCGCGACCAGCGGCATTAATCGATTTGCGGATACAAATATTTGGACACAGTTGGACACCGGAGAACCCGTATTTCATACGGTTCCAGTGTGGATACGGGTAGAGCTCAAAGAGCGATTAACTCTGGCGAACTCAACCGTCATTGTCGCGCAGGGGGTGCAGTGCAGTCTTCCGGCGACAACCTTGAACGAAATGGGTTCCCGCGAGCCACTCGCCTATGTCGACCGAAAATGGCATCGCCTCGGCCTCGAATCGGCGATCCTTTAGGGACGAGCTCAATCCCACAAATCTAGGCCTGGATATCCAACAAGGACACCAATCTTGAAATGACAGTCTTGTCGATCGCCCAGCCAACGGCACCGCCTGGGTCGCGTCGCACGCACTGTGGGCGCCTGGTATGTCCGAAACCCTCAAAACGCCTCGGCCGGGAGCGCCGACAGGCCCGGTCCTGCTCGCGGCCGTGTCCTTAAGATCATCCACCCCGGCAAGGAACTCCACATGATTGAAGAAGCAAAGCTAATCGCCGCAGCCGCTGAAAAAGCAGCAAAAAACGTCGATCTAAGTATTGTCGTCAGCATCGTAGACACGCACGGAAACCCGGTCCTCCTGCACAGAATGGATGGGGCACCCCTGCATTCACTGGATATGGCATTCCGCAAGGCTTACACAGCAGCCTCCTTCGACGTGGCCACTGAGGAACTCACCGACCAGGTACAGGCCGGCCAGCCACTATATGGACTCGCCGTAAATTCAGGAAGCAAACTCATCGCATTCGGGGGTGGCGCACCAACCAGTCTCAAAGGGGGCGACAGGGTCGGGGTTGGCATTTCCGGTGGAACTTCTCAAGAGGACATTGAGATCCTCAGGGAGGCACTGAAAGCTACCATCCAGCCTTAGCAGGAAGTGAATATCGGCTCCGGACGCATCGTTTCAGCGGTATCGTCCGTCGGCCAGCTCCATGGCGGAGTGCCACGCGCCGGATACTCTCGCCCGCAACTCGCTGCCTGCGCTGCAATGACCACTTACCCAGGAGCAGGCCGCGATCCTGAGGCCAGAAACCTTGGACGCCGGAGCCACAAAAATAGTAAGTAGTCGGGTAGGTGTCTGGGTTTCAATTTTCAAGACGCCATTGCGAAAGGACTGGAAGTGAACGACTACCAAGGGCCCGCCTTCTCCCCCGAAAACCCTTTCTACGACCCGTTGGCGGAAGTTACCAACATTGAACATGTCCTTCGACTGCCAATGCTGAAGATACCTCAACGTGTACCAACCCCGCCCAAGCCTGGAAGAAATCGAGTGGATAGGAGGAATGCCCTTGCTCAGGTCTCCCGCGATCTCCAGTTGCTTGTTCAAAAAAGCACCAACACGAAGGCATGATTTCAAATCCGCGTTCGGGCTGAATGCCGGGTCGGAAGAAATGTCCCCGACCACACGCGCTACGCTGCTATTCCGCGTTGACGTTGTCGTCAAAAACCCACAGGAGTTAATTCTGCTCCTAGACCAAGCCGTGCAGCAGCTGATCCCCACAGCCCTCGAACGACGGCAGGGCATCCTTGTCTCCCAGATCTTGCCGGACACCTACTCGGTCGAAGTAAACGAAGCGGTTCTGTTCGGGGTGATACAGGCAAGACAAATCAACTTCGATATCCCATAAATCCCGCTCAACAAGCTGCCCGCGGACCTGCCTGATTGGCGACGCATCACCGGGCCGGTCGAAGAGAGATGGAAGCCCAGACTTGCTCGGGAGGTCTCGAATACAAGCACAATCTAAACCAGAAACCATGAACTGGCACCCCCTCGCGGATGGGACGGGCCGCGAGGAGCTCAACTCCATCAAGCGCATCCTAGATGCCTGCCATGAGTGCAACAGTCAGCGGTATACGTTCTGAGGGGTCATCCGTGCCCACCAACTGCCACAATTAAAGTCTTTTTTCGCCAAACGTTGAAAAAACCGCTTCATCCGGCGTTAACCTTTAATGACTGTGTCGCAAGACACATCCCTGGGAAACCAAAGTGAGATGTTTAGCCGTCGTCAGGAATATCCATGCCAGCAGCTGCAAACCGTCCTGTCAGCCAGAACGTCACTTCCAATGTTGCATCGTCGTTCGACCACTGGAAACACCTTGTGGCGCAATCCTTCGTGCCACTCGCTGCCCGGACCTCGGACGTAGACGGGTTCCGCGGCCAGATGAGGTCGCGGGTACTGGACCGTATGTCCATTGTCGAAGTCAGCGGCTCCCCATATGAAGTGCACCGCACAGAGGCACTGATTGCCCAAGCCGGCGAGCGTTACTTCAAACTCAATCTCCAGCTCGAGGGTACAGGAATCCTGGTCCAGGACAACCGTGAGGCCCTCCTGCGGCCGGGAGACCTGGCCATCTACGATACAAACCGCCCGTACACCCTCGCGTTTGAGGAAGCGGCGCGCTCGATAGTGGTGATGTTCCCGTGCGATGCCCTCTCGCTTCCTATCGACTATGTTGGCCAGCTGGCCGCCGTACGGATGCCCGGCGGCGCCGGCCTCAGCGGGATTGTGGGGAACTTCATCCGGCAACTGTCGGAGAATCTGGAAGTGCTCAGCGGGCCAAGCGGCTCCCGGCTCGTTACCAACGCGCTGGACCTGGTGTCAACGATGCTGCACGCAGAAATGGACATTGCACCGGATCGGATGAAGCCGCAGATGCTGCTGGTGACGTCCGCGCGCGAATACATAGAGGCCAACCTTTCCGATCCGCAACTGTCGCCGGCGAGCATTGCGTCGGCGCACTTCATTTCCACCCGGCATTTGCACAGCGTCTTCCAGGAGTCAGGGACCACCGTGGCCAGTTGGATCAGGAACCGGCGGCTGGACGGTGCCCGGCGCGAGCTGAAAGACCCGCTGCATGCCGGGAAACCCGTGAATGTCATCGCTGCTAACTGGGGCATCCTAGATGCCGCGCATTTTAGCAGGATCTTCCGCGATGCCTTCGGAGTTTCGCCACGCGAGTGGCGACGCAGCGGGTAGGACCACTGTCCTTGCACTTGGGTGCTAGTGGCCTCCCCGGCAACCCGGGGAGGCCACCCACTACTCGATGCTGCGCCCCAGGGTGGAAGCCCCGCGGCGGCGCTCGACCTGCCCTTCCACAAGCACGCCGGCCACGAACATAACCGGGACGGACACGAGGAGAGCGGCGGCTACCTCGGCACTTCCGCCGATCAGCGAGGTAAAGTTGCTGACCACTAGGTACAGGACCCAGGCCAGCAGGAGTGTCGCGATCACCGGGGCGATGAGAGTCTGCCACAGCTGCCCGCCCGAACGTTCCCGCTGGAAGAACCAGACGACGGCGACGGAGCACAGCATATACAGCACCAAGAGTGCCGCAACGGCCAGCCCGCTGAACCATGAGTACATGGTCAGGACCGGGTCCTGTGCAAGCAGCGCGAAGGGCGCAACAAGTACGACGGCGGTGGCGGTCTGGATCCGGGCGGCCACGGCGGGCGCACGGTATCGGTTGGTCCGGGCAACACCCGCGGGTAAGGAACCGCGGAGCGCCAGTGAGTGCAGGTAGCGGTTGATCCCGTTGTGGAAGGCAATGATTCCGGCGAGCAGGGAGGTGACCAGCAGGATGCCGGTGGTGATTCCGGCCCAAGGCCCGAACATTTCCACCATGGGTGTCACCACAAAAGCAGTGGAGTCCCCGGATTCCAAGGCGGCGCCGGCAGCATCAATGACCTTGGAGGGGCCGTAGTAGCTGACCACCATCCACGTGATGAAGGAGAAGAACACGGTAATGACGCCGACGGACAGATACGTTGCCCGAGCTACAGTGCGGTGGGCGTCCTTGGCCTCGGCGGAGTAGATCGCAGTGGACTCGAAGCCAAACATGCAGGCCACGGCGAACATGATGGCCACGCCGGGAGCACCGCTGGCGATGGCTTCCGGTGAGAACGACGCCGCAATACTGAGGCCCTCCGGGCCGCCGCCGCGGAACAGGACGGCGAAGCCGAACATCAGCAGGACGGCCACTTCCAGCCCCACGAGCACGGCCAGGATTTTGGCGCCGAGTTCGATGTTAAGCGAACCTAAAACTTGAACGCCGGCCATCGTTAGCAGGGCCAGCAACCACCACGGAACACTTGCGCCGATGGAGGCCAGCAGACCGGAGAAGGCGGCACCGTAGAGTCCATACAACGCTGCCTGGCAGGTGTTATAGGCGAGCAGTGCCAGCCAGGCCGCGCCAACCCCGACCTTTCGACCGAAGGCGGCGGTCACGTAGGCATAAAAAGCCCCGTTCGCCTGGATTTTCCGGCTCATGGCCACAAACCCCACGGCGAAGATCACGATCACTATGCCGACCACCAAGTATGCCCCGGGAATCCCGGCACCATTGCCGAGTGCCGCTGCGAGGGGTGAAGCGCCGACGATCCCAGTGAGGGGCGCCTGCGCGGACAAGACAAAGAACAGGATGCCCATCACGCCGATACTTCCGGCGCGAAGGGCGGTTGAATGCCCTTGGCGACGAGTGGCTTCAGTGGTCCGGGAACCGGAATTCGAAATACTCATTGGATCCTTCTAATGGTCATGAGCGTTGGGAGGGGTGCCGCGCAGAGGCACGGCACCGTGAGCTCCAGCATGGCAGCGGGCGGGGGCTGCTTTTTGTCTTGGAGTGATCAGTTGTTGTGCCTAAGCGAAGTTGAGGTGCATGGGCGACGGTATTGACGGCGGTTTCGAGCCCTGCACGGAAAATCAACAAAGGAGCACTGAAACCCAAAGGTCACTGCCGTCTTCGGCCTAGCGTTGTTCAAGAATCGCCGAAATCTACTTAATCAATGGATTGATCGACTCGCTCGACCCAGCTACTCGCAGTCCGGCACACTGCTGGCCCTGGACGCTGAAGGCAGCGGTGCCTTCACAGGAGTGTTCGTTCGAGTTCTGGCGTCACGTGGTTTCGCCATGGCGGCCCACTCCAGGACCCGGACCTGGTTGCGTGCCAAGCCTCGAATCCAGTACCAGCCCCTCGTCACCACTTATATACAGAACTGAAGCGGAGTAACCCATGGAACCCTATGACGCCCTGCTGGCCTCGATTACCCCGAAGTCCGGCGAAACCCGGACCATAACTGACCCGGCCACTGGAACCGCTATCGGCGAAGCACCCATTCACACCCTTGAGGACCTCGAGCAGGCCATCAACGCCGCCCAGGCAGCACAGCCGGCATGGGACGGCCTTGGCCACGAGGCCCGGAGCGCCGTGCTGCTCAAAGCGGCCGACGCCATCGAGCGCTCCGCCGCAGAACTCGCCCATCTGCTCTCCCGCGAACAGGGGAAGCCACTGAACGGCCTGAACGCCCGTTTCGAAGTCGGTGGCTGCGTCGCCTGGCTCCGCGCGGCCGCCACCACACCCCTGGAAGCCCAGACCCTGGTGGACGACGGCGAAACGTATGCCGAACTGCACTACAAGCCCATCGGCGTCGTGGGTGCCATCGGACCCTGGAACTGGCCCATGATGATCACCATCTGGCAGATCGCGCCCGCCCTGCGGATGGGCAACGCCGTCGTGGTCAAGCCCTCTGAGTACACGCCGCTGTCTGTCCTGGCCTTGGTTAAAGTCCTCAACGAGGAAATCCCCGAAGGCCTCCTCACCGTCGTCTCCGGGGACCGCACGGTCGGAGCCCGCCTGGCCGAGCACCCCGCCGTCGGCAAGATCATGTTCACCGGCTCAACCGCTACCGGCAAAGCCATTATCAAGTCCTCCGCGGACACGGTCAAACGCCTCACTTTGGAACTGGGCGGCAATGACGCCGGCATCGTCCTGCCCGACGCCGACCCCAAAGCCATCGCGCAGGACCTCTTCTGGGGCGCGTTCCTCAACACCGGCCAGACCTGCTCTGCCCTCAAGCGACTCTATGTCCACACCGACATCTACGACGCGGTCTGCGAAGAACTCACGAAGGTTGCCGTGGCCGCGCCCATGGGCAACGGCCTGGACGAGAACAATGTCCTGGGCCCGCTGCAGAACAAGGCACAGTACGACATCGTAGCCAACCTTGTGGAGGCGGCCAGGGCTTCCGGAGCCCGCATCCTTCTCGGAGGCAACCCCGACGCCGGCCAGCCTGGCTACTTCTACCCCACCACGCTGGTGGCGGACATCGAGAACGACAACCCGCTCGTGGCAGAGGAACAGTTCGGCCCGGCCTTGCCTATCATCCGCTACAGCACGGTGGACGACGCCGTGGAGAAGGCAAACGCGCTCGACGTCGGACTCGGCGCTTCCGTCTGGTCCTCCAACCGTGACGCCGCCCGGGAAGTCGCGGCACGCATCCAAGCCGGCACCGTGTGGATCAACAAGCACGGCGCGGTGGACCCACGGATTCCGTTCGGCGGCGCCAAACAATCCGGCTACGGCCTCGAGTTCGGCATCGAAGGCCTCAAAGCCCTCGGCACCCCCCAAGTCATCAACCTCTGAGGCTACGGCCTACCTCATCATCCGATGCCCATCCCACTGCAGCGACGGCCGTGGCAGAAACGCTAGACCGGGTGAATGCCACGAGTGCGAGTGCCAGCTGTGGACGAAAGGAAGAATCCCTTGGAAAAAGACACTGAGAAAACGAGCGGGATCGGACTGGTTTTGCCGGCCGACGATGACTCGAGGGCCCAAGGGCCCTCCATCGTGTTCCCGAACGATGAGCCGATTAGCACCCCGGCGACGTTGATGCATGAATACACCCCGGAAAGTGACGCTGTTGTCCGGGCGCTCGGGGAGTTGTCGCGGCGGCGGCTTGCGGAGCCCCCTTCCATCGGAAGTGCTCCCGGAGCAGCTGATTTGAAGCAAAGCCTGGAACACACAATCACCCGTGAAGGCATCGGCGCTGAACGTGCAATTGAACTTTGGACCGATGTCATCGAGCCGGCCTGCCTAACCGCGGACCACCCGCGATTTCTCGCGTTCATGCCCAATAGCCCATCGATATATGCCGCCGCGTTTGACGGCGTTGTTGGAACCGCAAGCATCTATGCAGGGGCCTGGTTGGAAGGTGCAGGCGCGATCTGCGCTGAGAACCAGGTGCATACGCTGGATTGCGGATCTGGCGGGATTTCCAGCCTCAGCAGGTGGAACGTTCATGTCGGGCGGCACCAGCGGCAACCTTTCAGCGCTTGTCGCGGCGCGTCACCGTGCGCTCTCGAGCGATAGTGGGGTTACAAGGGGCAATGCGAAGGTTTGCATCGGTGAGGGCACACATTCATCGGTCCGGTACCTGCTTGAATCCGTTATGGGCGTGGAGGTTGTCGTGGTCCCGGCCGATGACCGTGGTCGCCTCACTGGAAAGTTGCTGCGCGCCACATTGGATTCAATGGGCTCGGAAGCGCGGGCAGGCGTGTTCGCCATCGTCGCAACGGCAGGTTCGACAAATGCAGGCACAGTGGACGACCTCCAAGGGATCGCTGACGTGGCAGAGGAAGGTCGATTGTGGTTGCATGTCGACGGGGCGTACGGCGGAGCGGGGCTCCTCGCGACAGAAAAGCGTGACCTTTACAGGGGCATCGATCGTGCCGACTCTTTGATTATCGATCCGCACAAGTGGCTGTTTGGACCCTATGACTCCTGCGCGATCGTCTATCGCGACGGTGCACAGGGTCGCGCCGCGCACACTCAGAACGCAAGCTATCTTGACCCCCTGGCCGACGCTGAGGAGATGAACCCCTCGGACCTCGGCATGCATCTGACACGGCGGGCGCGCGGGATCCCGTTGTGGTTCTCGCTCGCAGCGCACGGTGTCGGTGCATACCAGGCAGCCGTCGAGCAGACGCTTCGCACAGCTCGGCAAGGAGCTGAACTCATTCGCGCCAATCCAGATCTGAACCTATTGGTCGAACCGGACCTTTCGGTGCTGCTATTCGAACGGCGCGGCTGGACCGCATCCGACTACACGTCGCTGAGCGAACGGCTGCTCAACGATCAGGTCGCATTCGTAACGCCGACCCAGCATGCCGGAAAGCCCTGCTATCGGCTCGCCATCTTGAACCCAAAGACAACCATTGGCGACATAGAGGCGATTCTCGAATTGATGCATTGAAAGATTGATGCCTGCAAGGAACGACGCAGGACACCACCATGATGGTGACATTTTTTGGCTGCCAGGAATGCGTGTTCGAGTCGGACCTGGGCGATTGTGCCTGGAGGAATGCATGCTAACGGTGGAGCCAGTTTTGAGATGGCTTCTCTCAGTTTTGCGGTCGTAGGTTCCTGATACGCCGTCGGCGCGGTGCTGATGGCTCTCAGGGGAGCCCGTGTGTCCGCCCGCCTCACTGTTGGGCGCTCGTTACCTATCATGATGTGCGTTAAAAGACTGGCAATTTTTTGCGCGTGCGGCGCACGCATCTCACCACCCGTTCAGGTGACCGTATTTGGTGCGGCAACCCTATTGGTTCCTCTTCGAGGCCACTAAGCCGGCGCACGTGGATGGCGCAAGGCAACCGAAAGAGCATGAATGATTTTCATGCCGCGTCGATCGGCTCGAGGGCGTGGACGGCCTACCTCATTGCAATTGGTAGCGCGCACCAGAAAATCAGGGCCGACTGCTAGCCCTCAAGCAATGTCGTGCATGAGGACGGACTTGAGAATAGGACAGCTTGACTCACTCGGTGTCGCAATGACGTTGACGCTGAGAAGTACTGCCTGTCAACCGATATCCGACGCTGACAAAGATGAATATGACTTCTTCTGAAAACTAGGGGTAACTACTAATGACTATACCCAAGCAACCGGCCGCTCCAGAGGCCGATACCCAAGGATTGCAGCGCAAACTCACCGGGCGCCAGCTACGAATGATTGGCTTGGGGGGAGCAATCGGTACGGGCTTGTTCCTGGGCTCCGGACTGGCCATCTCGCAGGCAGGCCCCTCCACCATCATTGCTTACGTTGTGTGCGGGCTATTGGCCCTCGTGATGGCGTGGGCCCTGGCCGAGATGTCAGTCGTCCATCCCACGGCCGGCGCCTTTGGCGTTCTGGCGCATGCCTATATCGGCCGGTGGGCGGGCTTCGTGGTTCGCTGGACATACTGGACCGTAATTTGTGTCACGATCGGTGGCGAAGTCGTCGCTGCAGGAATTTATGTCAATTTTTGGTGGCCAGAAATTCCGTTGTGGCTGTCGACCATCGTTTTCTCCGTCGCACTTCTCGCCGTAAATGCGTCTGCCGTAAAGAACTTCGGCAAGGTCGAGTATTGGTTCTCCATGATCAAGGTAAGCGCGATTATTGCGTTCATCCTCGCTGGGGCTAACCTTGGTGATCTTTGGTCTGCCGAGTGAGCCGGCTGTGGGACTCGGGAACATGGTCTCCAATGGAGGATTCATGCCCCACGGCATTCAAGGTCTATTGCTGGCAATGGTGTTCGCCATCTTTAGCTTCCTTGGCGTTGAGATGGTGTCGGTAACTGCCGCAGAGTCCGAGAACCCGGGTCGAGATGTGGTTAGCGCTACCAGGTCCATGGCTTTCCGCCTTGCTCTGTTCTACATAATCTCCATCACTATCGTTCTGTCAGTCGTCTCTTGGACGGTGACAGCCCAGGTCGGAAGCGACATAACCGCCAGTCCCTTCGTTCGCTGGTTTTGTCGCAGGCCGGGATCCCCGCAGCCGCGGCAATCATGAATTTTGTGGTACTGACGGCAGCACTTTCTGCAGCGAACGCCGGTCTCTATGCGACAGCCCGTATGATGCATTCTCTGGCGGCGCACAGGTACGCACCTCAGTGGACGGGAAAACTGAGCAAGAGCGGAGCGCCAACCAGGGCCTTGATGGTCAGCTCCGTCGGGTTGTTGCTCGCAGCCATTGTCTCCGTCGTCGCAGCTGAAAGTGCATATTTGGTGCTGTTCGGGATATCCGTTTTTGGGGCGCTTGTAGTTTGGATTTTTATTCTCGTTACTCACATGAGGTTCCGATTTGTTCGGTCACGCCAGAACCTTCCGGCGTCCCCGGCGCGGCTTAAAGGCGCTCCTGTGACTTCAACCCTGGCCGCGTTATTCATAGCAGCCGTTTTGGTTTCGACCGGCTTCATCGACGGCCTAACGTGGGCTTGGATGGCTGGAGTGCCGTTCTTCGGCCTTTTGCTCGGCGCCTATTTCTACGTCGACAGGCGGACCAAGGCCGGCGGTGATCGCTACGACCCCCTGGCAGAAGAAATTAAGCATGCTCATGCATCACGTAGTTCAGATAATGTGACGCACGTGAATTAGGATCGAAGATCTCTTGTCCGGCCTTCGGCTACGAACTGAGCTGGAAAGTGACAACAGCGGAGGCCGGGTGAGCATAGGAGGTTGTTCGTAATCTCTGGTGTTGCTCTTGCGGATGGGGGCGGACAGGACGCCGATAAACGTCTCGTCCCCATGGGCGGTCAGTCCTGAAACACCAGGTGCAGCACCAAGCAGGCCAGCTGTTCGTTGGTAGGGGCCGTTTGCCGTTCCTTCTTCGGGCGCGTTGATGGTCTGCCATCAAGAGAAACATGCCCATCATCACGACGATTCAAGAACAGCTGGCGGGGTGCATGTCCTGACGCAGTCCGTGAGTGAGGCCCGTGGTGGCCGGTTCTGCGGTCTGTCCCAGAGTGGCAGTTCGGCGGGCTGAGCCGTCACGCGCGGGGAGTTATGACCCGAAACGGTATTGATACCTGGCCCTCGGAGCAACGAGGGAACCACGTTCGAACGAGAAGTCTGTGCCCGCCCGCAACCAAGGGCAATTCCATAGGAGATCCACCGCTACTGCTGCCAGGAAGCTAATCCAGCAGCCCCCATTTTCCCGACGTGGACAGCCCGAGTTGGCGCAACAGCCGTGGACGGATCAGCCCCGCCAGTACCGGCCCGACGGCAGGGGTTGATTAGAGGCCCAGAGGGATTTCCGTGCCTTTTTGCCGTGCAGGACTCCAGCCAAGGCCATCACTTGGGGCCGGGACTCCAGAGCGTGATTGCATGCGGGTAAACCGCTCGCAGGGCCCGGGACTCTACCAGAGCCGTCACTGCGGCGACGGTTGCCTTGCCGTTCTCGACCACCGCGATCAGGGCGCGAAGGGTGTCTTCGTGGTCGAAGGCCACGCCGGCAACGACAACCATGTCACCCTCCTCAATCGTCCCCAGAATGTAAAGCTGGCCTTGGGACTCAACCACCTGCGTGACGGGTACGCCGAGCTCTTGACCAAGCGAGTAGCCGACGAGGGCGTCCTCCAGGTCCTCCCCGACGACTATGCGGCTAGGGGACATTCCGTTCAAAGCGCCTGCTATGGCCACCCACAATGGCCGCGCTCCCTGCGGATCACCCAATGGGCTGTAGCGGGCCGGCTGAACCGCTCCACTGTCGACGTCAGCGGCTGACGCTCCGCCTGCGATCAGTATCTTGAAGATTTCCTGGTGGCTCATAAAGACTCCTTCACGAGAGATGGACGTTATGAAACGCTGCGCTCGGCGGCTGGAAAGTCGGTCACTCTGTCGCTGGGAAGGCGCAGAGACTCCACAAGAGTGCGCGGCGGTGAACGTACCCCGGGACGTTGCATGTGGCCCTTGACACTGTTCATGAAGTAACTATACAGTCCTTTTATCACGCGATGGAAATGGAATTTCCGTGCGACGGAAATCTAGTCAAGCATTGGTCAATGGCGACCTGCTTTGCCGGAAGGGCCGCATTCGGCTCACCCTAAAATTTGAAAGGACGCCGATAGCAATGAGTCAACAGCGTCGTGTGCTCGCAGCCGGTCTGATCGGCAGCGCGATTGAGTGGTACGAGTTCTTCATTTACGGGACGGCCGCGTCCCTCGTCTTCGGGAAGTTGTTCTTCCCGGCCTTCGACCCGGTGGTCGGGACGTTGTTGGCGCTCTCGACGTTCGCCGTCGGCTTCGTCGCCAGGCCGATCGGCAGCGTTGTGTTCGGCCACTTTGGTGATCGAGCGGGCCGCAAGTCCATGTTGGTGATCACTCTGGTGATGATGGGCGTGGCTACGACCTTGACCGGTCTCCTTCCAAGCTACAACAGCATCGGGATTTGGGCACCCATACTGCTGGTGGTGCTGCGGATGGTGCAGGGCTTCTCACTGGGAGGTGAGTACGGCGGGGCGGTTCTGATGAGCGTGGAGCACGCCGGTCCCCGGAAGCGCGGACTATACGGCGCAGTGGTCAACACCGGCGTCGGGTGGGGGCTGCTGCTGGCCACCATCGTGTTCCTGGGTCTGTCTCAGCTCTCCGACGAAGCGTTCTATGCCTGGGGCTGGCGGGTGCCGTTCCTCTCCAGTATCGTCCATGGTCGGTATCGGCGCTGGTGATCAGGCTGAGGCTCGAGGAGAGCCCTGATTTTGAGAAGGCTCGGCAGACCGGCGAGATCCAGAAGCTGCCTATTGCCGAGGTGCTGCGCAAGTACCCCGTATACGTGGTCTTGATGTGCTTGGCATATCTGTCGTCCGGAGTCACGTTCTACATAGCGACCGTATTCTCCTTGAGCTATGGCACAAAAGAGCTTGGGGAGTCGCGCAGCACCCTGCTGGGGCTCATTTCGGTCTCGGTGTGCATCGTGATGGCAGGCATGATTTACTTCGGTTGGCTTAGCGATCGCATCAGCAGGCGTGCCATTTTCTTCGCAGGCTTGGTCGGCATGACCGCAGCGCCGTGGGCTTGGTTCGCGCTGCTGGGAACCGGTAACTGGCCGCTGATGCTGCTGGGGTTCGCGCTCTTGCTAATCCCCTACGCGGCGAATTACGGCATTATGCCCGCGTACTTCGTGGGCGTCTTCCCAGCCCACATCCGATACACCGGGCTCTCCTTGGGCTACACCCTTGGGGCGGTACTGGCTGGCGGCCTTGCCCCGATCATCGCGACCTTCCTGCTAGGCGCGTTCGGCGACTGGCAGGCAATTGCCCTTTACATGAGTGGAATCGGGATCGTATCCATGATCGGAACCTTCTTCCTGCGTGAACGCTATAGCGGAAACGTCGAATCCGAAGCCCGCCCCATATCACCGACTGAGACAGAACTGCATGGCCGTGTGAATGCACCCCATGCCAATTGAGAACGAAAGGGAGAAACCCGTGCAAATTGACACCGCGAAAACGCGCAGGATCGGACTGATTCTGCCCGCCGACAATGTGGTCATGGAGCCTGAACTATACGCACTCGGGATCGAAGGGGTCGTATTTAACGCCATCAGGTTGATGAGCACAGACCACGAAGCGATGCGCCAGCAGGCACAGGAGTGCAGCGCGGTGGTAAATGAACTCGGACTCGACGCCGTCGTGTACGCGTGCGCTGAGACCAGCTTCAATGCCGGAGCCACTACCAGGCAGTCGATGAGCGACAAGATTGCCAGCGAGACCGGCCTTCCAGTCGTCACCGCGACCGATGCACTCAACGCCGCCCTTCGTGATCTGGCGCTGACGAAGATCTCACTGTTGACCCCCTATACCTCTCGCTCGGGCGAGGAGCTTGAGGCAACCCTCGCTGACGCGGGTGTTGCGGTTGTGTCCTCGCGCCACCACGACTTCCGTCCCGAGTCCGGCGAAAGCCGCGAGTGGTATCTAACCAACCGCGTCGCGCCTGAGCGCATCGTTCAAATGGCGGGAGAGTTGGACACGGCCGGGGCTCAGGCGCTGGTCATTGCTTCGACAAACCTCGCCGCCCTCCCTGCAATCCCGGTTCTTGAGAAACTCCGGGGCGTTCCGGTTTTGACCACAAACCAAGCGATCATCGCCTGGTGCGCGCAGTCGTTGGGGTTTGGAATGCCCGCCGCACTCGGGCACCTGTCGAGGGTCGTCAACGAACGCGCATTGGTGGGGTTGAGCGAACAATGAAGCTGGATGGACGTAAGGCCTTGGTCACAGGAGCCAGCGGAGGGCTGGGCTCAGCCATCGCGCTCGGTCTCGCCCGTGAGGGCGCCGACGTAGCCCTGCACGGCAACAACCAGGACGCCCTCACCGAGTCGGCCGAACGCGTGAGAGCCCTTGGCCGCCGCGCAGTTATTGTCACTGGGGATGTCGGTGACTTCGAAACCGCGCAGGCCATGACCGACCGAGCAGCAGAAGAACTTGGTGGCTTGGACATCCTCGTGAACAACGCTGGAATCACAAGTACATCGCCTTTCCTCACTATGCCGTTCGAGGAGTGGGAGCGCGTCATGCGCACGAATGTGAGTGGCTACTTTGCAGTGGGCCAGGCGGCAGCTCGCCATATGAGCAACCGCGGGGCAGGTGCGATCATCAATGTTTCCTCGACCCGGGAGCGCCAGCTGGCAGGCAGCACTGCCTATTGCTCGTCCAAGGGAGCCATTTCGATGCTCACGCGGTGCATGGCCATGGAACTGGCGCCATACGGTATCCGCGTTAACGGCGTCGCGCCCGGAACCATCGTCACCGGCCTCAACCGCTCATATGCCCTGGATGAGGACTTCCGGACCAAGCGACTAGCCTCCATCCCCCTCGGCAGGTATGGCGAAACCGACGAGGTCGCGGGAGCAGTCGTCTTCCTGGCCTCCGACGAGGCATCGTTCATGGTGGGAGCTTCACTATTTATCGACGGCGGACAGGCACTGGGGTAGGTAATGATTATTTTGAGCGAAAGCGACGTACGGCAGGTTTTCGACATGGACATGGCCTTTCAAGCCGTTCGTGAGGCATCCATAGCCTATGTACAGGGCAGTACCATGTCCCCCCGAAGGACCCCAGTGGCCCTGGACGAGGGAGGAGAATTCCTGGTGATGCCCGGCGCAGTCGGCCCAACATTCGCCACGAAAATTTGGTACGCCCTGGGTCGCCAGAGCCACCATATCCCCGAGTCTTCTGCGCTGATAACGCTAATCGACCCGGAACTGGGGCACGAAGTCCTCATCGAAGGCGGTGTCGTGACGGACCTCCGAACCGGGGCGATGACCGGCTTGGCAGCCCAACACCTGGCACCGTCGTCGGCCACCACTGTTGTGGTGCTCGGCGCGGGAATACAGGCGCGTACGCAGATCCTTGCCCTCCTTCACGCCCTTGAAAGTGTTCGCGAGGTCCGCGTCTACTCACGGTCCGAGGACAACCGAACCCGCTTCTGTGAGACTCTGAACACAGAGGTGGCCGGCCTCGGACTGGCGGCCCGGGTGAACATCATCCCGGCAGACGACCCTGGTCGTGCCTGCCGCGGTGCAGACGTAATCATCGCCGCGACGACATCGTCCGCCCCCGTAGTTCGTGATGAGTGGGTCGGCAAGAACACGCTGGTGTGCAGCGTCGGAAGCCATACCCCCGACCAATCCGAACTCGAGGTGGACACAGTTGGCCGCGCATCGCGAGTAGTGGTGGACACCGTTCCGGGTGGCGTCGACGGCGCCGGAGACATTGCCAACGCCATCGCAGCAGGGCGTTTGGAAAGAGATAGCGTCATCGAACTCGGGCACCTGCTACAGAGCCCGCCTGAGCAGGGTTCCGAGGAACTGACAGTGTTCAAGAGTGTTGGCTTCAGCGCCGCCGACGTCGTCGCAGCACGCATGATCGCCCGTGCGGCGCTTGACCGAGGTCTCGGGACTCAAGTTGCACTCCGATAGTCAAGGAAACCGATCCATATGAAACTCGAAGGAAAGTAGATAGTGAGTACTCAAAACAACGATATTCTCATCGTCCGCAACGCTCGCGTCCTCAACGCGGACGGGTCCTCACCCGTCCTGGCGGATGTCGTGGTTCAAGGAACGAAGATCATTGATGTCGGCCCTGGGGCCGGCGACGCCTACGGTGAGCGCACCGGCGTGAAGGTGCTCGACGGCACTGATCGTCTGGTGGTGCCCGGCTTTGTAAACGCCCATTACCACTCCCACGATGTCCTGGCGAAGGGGACCATGGAGGAGGAAATCCTTGAATGGTGGGCATTGCTGGCGCTTCCGCCGTCGTTCCCGCCGCGCACCGTCGAAGAAGTGCGCGTGCGCACACTGCTCGGGGCGTTGGAATGCCTGCGCGGTGGCATCACCACCGTCCAGGATATGCTGACCTTCACACCCTTCGATCCCGAGCAGCTTGAAGCAGCGGCCGACGCCTACCGGGAAATTGGTATGCGCGCCGTCATCGGACCGCAGTACGCCGACAAGGCTGGCATTGAAACCCGCCCGTTCTGGGCCGACGAGATTCCCCTCGAACACCGCGACAAGGCCAAGTCGTTTGCAGAGCCGAACCCTAACTTCGACATCCTCGACTACTTGGAGGCCGAGTACTTCCGCGGCGGAGACGACGGCGGGCTGGTGACTTGGGTCCTCGCCCCGACGGCTCCGGAGGCGTGCTCGGACGAGATGATCCTGAGGACCGTCGGGCTGTCCGAAAAGTACGACCTGCCGATCTTCACCCACATTTACGAGTCCAAGAGCATGGCGGTCCAGGCACGCCAACACTACAAGGAGTACGACGGCTCGCTCATTAACTGGCTCAACAAACTGGGCATGACCGGCCCGCGCGTGAACTTGGCGCACAGCGTGTGGCTCCTTGAGCACGAGCTGCAGACTCTGGCGGAGACCGACACGCGAGTCGTTTTCAACATGCTCAGCAACCTCAAACTCAAGAGTGGAATCCCGCCGATCTCCCGGGTGCAGGAGCTAGGCATTAGCTACTCCCTTGGGTGTGATAACCCATCGTGCAGCGACAGCCAGAACATGTTCCAAGCCATGAAGTTGACTGCCACCCTGAACGCGGTCAGTGACTATGCACCACTTCCCAACCAAGCGGCCCAGGTGTTCCGGGCCGCAACCGTCGGAGGAGCAGAGGCGATCGGTCGCGCCGACGACATCGGAAGGATCGAACCCGGCTATCGTGCCGATTTCTCCCTCCTTGACCTCACCGACCCTTCCTGGCTGCCGCTCAATAGCGCTGTTCGTCAGCTCGTGTACGCCGAATCAGGACGTGGCGTAAAGACTGTTGTCATCAACGGTGACGTGGTCATCGATGACGGCCGCAGCACAAAAATTGATGAGCAACGGCTCCGCGACGAATTGCTCGACATCATGCCCCGGTTCCTGGGCGATTTCCGTGCCGCGCAGTCGCGTGTGGAGGAGATCCGCCCCTACCTGAGCAAGGCGCACCGTCGAGTCTGGGGAGAGGATGTGGGGACTCACCGTATCTTTGGTGAACCACCTACTGTCTAAAGGGAACCGGTAACAAACCACCGGACATTCAGCCGCGCGGCTCGCGTGAGAGGAGAAGGAAATGCAGGTTGTAGTACGTGCCCTCAACATCCTAAGTTGTCTGGGGCGTGAGCCGCGGGGTCTGACATTAGGCGAAATCGGAGAACGGCTCCAACTGGCCGGTGCAACGGTTCACCGAATGCTGGCCGTTCTTGAAACCGAGCAGTACGTGACGAGGTCTTCAGCTACACGCAAATATTTCCTGGGACCTGCCGCCCTCGCGTTGCACGAGGGTGCCCCGCTGCGGAACGCCCCGATGTTCACTGGACACCCGGCGCTAACTGAAGCATCGCGCGCTAGCGGGGAAACAGTTTTCCTCTGTGAGTGGACGCACGGCAAAGTCGTGTGCGTGGCACTCGAGGAGTCAGAGAAGCCTTTGCGGCTCTTTGTCCGTGTGGGGCAGTCCATGCCGTTGCACGCCGCAGCGTCCGCGCGGGTCCTCCTCGCTTGGCGGGACGAGGAGGAAGTCTTGGGCGCGTTGCGCTCGGCGGGATTGTCGCGCTACACCCCCGACACCCCCAGCACCGTGCAGGGGGTATTGAAACGCTTGCAAGACATTCGTGACCGCGGCTACGACATTTGTTCTGCTGAGCTTGATGAAAATGCGTGGGCGGTCTCGGCTCCGGTGCGAACCGCAGCTGGCGTTGTTGTGGCGTCCGTGACCCTCACGGCCCCCGAGCCCCGGGTGGGCGACCAGCAGGCGCGGGAGGGGTTCAAAAAACTCGTCCTGGAGGCCGCCCGCCGCATGTCAACAGAACTGGGATGGACCGAGGCCTCGCCCTCCTAGACCGCAGTCTAGAAGGTCCGGTCCAGGCGTGCAAACCCCAATAAACCCGGTTCGTGGACGCACACCCGTCCAAAATCCGCGGCCGCACTGGCGGCCCAGACCGTGACCGATATTTCCACTCTAGGAGATTCAAAATGACTATTCTCACCGAAACGACGCCACCTGCGGTGCTTCAGAGCCGCGATGAGCGGCTGTCCGACCTGGCTTCCGACCTGCGTGCAGCTGGTGGCTACCGTTCCAGCCACACTCCCGTTGAGGCTCTGAGTCGACCAGCGATCCTCGGACGTATTGGGGCTCTGTTGGCCAGCTGCGTCCCACCTGGAACTGATCGAATCGTGTGCATCCAGGAGGACACATTGATCGGAGCTGCAGTATCGCTGCACACCGGTGTGCCGCTGGTCGTCATGGCCGGCAACGAGACGAGCATCGGGGAGCTGCACCGCACTGAAAACGTCGCAGGGGTGGGATACTCCGAGGCCAGCCATGACGCCGTCGCCCGTGGTGTCCGCGATGCCGGCGGCACGCTCACAGTTATGGCCACCGTCTTCAACAAGGGCACCGAGGGGCTCGCCGGTGCGTCATCGTCTCTCTTTACGGTTCCCTAGAAGCCGAAGCACCAGACAGCCGATCATCTCTACAACGAATCCACCAACCTTGGGACGCCCACCGGAGTGCGTCTTGCCACCCTCACATCACGTCCGCGCAGCCCTTCAAGACGAGCGCGACTCGAAAGGACAGTACTCGTGAAATTTGCCCGAGGCGTCACCGACGTCGGAACATCTGACATCGCTCTTCATGAATCTCCCGGACAGTCCGCTGAGGTGGGGCACTCACTCGAGAAGGCATCAGCGGAGCGCTGCAGCGCTTGGATCGCGAGATTCGCCGAACTTACCGACAGCGCGGTCCCCGGCCCTGGCGTGTCCCGACTGGGCTTCACTGCGCTGGAGCGAGAGGCTCACCAGCTGTTTGCGGAGGAGATGCGCGGCCTCGGCCTTACAGTTCACAGCGACGCCGCCGGCAACACCATCGCGGAGTTACGTGATACTTCTGTCGACCCCGGATCGTTCCGCGTCGTAGGTACCGGTTCCCACCTCGACTCGGTGCCCAATGCCGGTCGTTACGACGGCATTGCCGGCGTCGTCGCCGCAATGGAGGTCGCGCGCCTGCTGGTTTCCTCAGACTGGCGTCCCCGAGGAGCGTTGCGGTTCGTGGCATTCGCAGGTGAAGAGGGTGCCCGCTTCGGCCAGGCGTGCACCGGAAGCCGCTTGGCAGCCGGGCTCCTGAGTGGCGCGGACCTGGAGCGGCTCCACGACGCCGACGGCATCTCTATCGCCCAGGCCATGAGGGAACTCGGCATGGATCCTGATCGGGTCGGTGAAGCCCGCTGGGATTCCCAGGAGTGGGCAGCGTTCGTTGAGATGCACATCGAGCAAGGCAGCGTCCTCAAGAACGCGGGAATCGATGTGGGGGTCGTAGACCTCATTTCAGGCAGCACACGACTGGGCATTACGCTCCACGGACGCGCCTCCCACACCGGTGGCACGCCTATGCATTTGCGGGCCGATGCGCTGACCGCTGCTGCCGAGATCGTCCTGCACGCTGAAATGCTGGCTAACGATGAGGCCCACCGTGGGACGAGGATCACGGTAGGGAAGCTCGAGGTTCACCCTGGTTCCATCACGACAATCCCCGGAATGTGCCACTTGCAGATCGACATCCGTGACGTCGACGGCGACCGGCAACGGGCAAGCGCCTCCGCCCTTCTCACTGAGGCGTACAAGATCGCCACCAGACGCCATGTGGGAATTGAAGCGGAGTACATCGGCGACGCCTCCCCCGTCGTGCTCCCGGTTTCTGTGAAAAACGAAATCATCACCGCTGCACGAGCCCTCCAGGTCCCGTACCGGGTCATGCCCAGCGGAGCCAGCCACGACACACAAATGATCAACCACATCTGTCCGAGCGGCATGATCTTCGTTCCCAGCGAGAATTTCGGTGTCAGCCACTCACCCGACGAATTGACCTACGCCGAGGACATAGCCCGTGGCGCCGACCTTCTCGCCGCAAGTCTCATCCGCTTGGACCACAAGACGGCTGTTAACTGATGGACGCCACGAACGAGCTTGCGACTCTCAACGATCTCACCCTTACCGGCGTCCGGATTGGCGACGGGACCCCCAGTAACGTCGTCATCCGCAACGGCCGCATTCACGCCATCGAGGAGCCAGGAGGGGCACCTCAGACCCCAGTCTGGGACGCCAGTGGCCTCGTAATGCTTCCGGGTCTGGTGGATCTACACACCCACCTGCGCGAGCCAGGAGGCGAGGAATCGGAGACCATCAGCACAGGTACCCGCGCCGCCGCGGCCGGAGGCTTCACCGACATCTTCGCGATGGCGAACACCTCCCCCGTAACCGACAGTGTCCAGCGGTGGGAAGCTGTCGTCGAGGCCTCCCGCGGGGCGTCCGCCCGGGTCCACCCGGTCGGTGCGATCACAATGGGTCTGGAAGGTCGTGCGCTGACTCCGATCCGAGCCCTCGCCGAGGCCGGGGCAACGCTCTTCTCCGATGACGGAAAGTGCGTTGATGATGCCGGACTGGTCCGCGCAGCCATGCGCTTGGCCGCCAGCAGCAATAGCGTTATCGCCCAGCACGCCCAGCACGGGCAACTAGCCGGCAACGGCCAGATCAACGAGGGCCATGCCTCGGCTACCACCAACCTTCAGCCTTGGCCCGGCGTCGCCGAGGAAACCGTGATTGCACGGGACGCGATCCTCGCCGCCGAAACTGGCGCACATCTGCACGTATGCCATGTTTCGACCGCGCGATCGGTGGAGGTCGTTCGTTGGGCCAAGAGTCAAGGGTGGCCGGTAACGGCCGAGGTCACCCCTCACCACCTCCTGCTGACCGACGAACTCGCTGCGCTCGGCGACACTCGCTACAAAGTCAACCCGCCACTTAGGAACACCCACGATGTGATGGCGCTCCGGGACGCGCTCGTCGACGGGACGATCGATGCAGTCGGGACCGACCACGCCCCGCACGCTCGTCGACTCAAGGACCGACCTTGGTGCGAGGCAGCCTTCGGGATGACCGGGATCGAGACAGCCCTCGCCGTAGTGGCCCAGGTGTTTGAAGACCTCGGTGCGCTGAGCTGGGACGCAGTATCTGCACGGATGTCGACAGCCCCCGCCGCCATAGGTCGCATCTCTCACCTGGCGGGCCGCCCACTCCGCGCCGGCGAGCAAGCGACCTTCACCCTGGTAAACCCTTCAGCCTCTTGGACCATGACCGACGACACGTATTCCAAGTCGGCCAACACACCCTTCCTCAACTCGGTATTCAGCAAGAAAGTCATCGCGACCGCCATCGGCGGGCGGCTGACCCACGGTGCTGAGCTCTTCCAGAACCAGACAAAAGGCAATTGATGAACACCACCACCGACCAGAGGTCCGAATCCAGCGCGGAGACGCGTACGGAGCACGACCTTCTCGGCGACCTGGCAGTCCCTGTCGACGCATACTGGGGCGTGCACACCGCCCGCGCGGTCGACAACTTTCCAATCAGCGGCATCCAACTGTCCATGTATCCCACCTTCGTCTGCGCTTTGGCCGCGGTGAAGCAGGCTGCTGCCAGTGCTAACGGCGAGTTGGGCCTGATAGGGACAGAGGAATCCGCCGCAATCGTGGCCGCCTGCGAGGACGTCCGTGCCGGTCTGCTGACCGAGCAATTCATCGTCGACATGATCCAAGGCGGTGCCGGTACGTCCACGAACATGAATATGAACGAGGTACTCGCCAATCGCGCCCTCGAGCACCTCGGTTTCGGACGGGGCGACTACAACCGGCTGCACCCTCTGGAGCAGGTGAACCTCAGCCAGAGCACGAACGATGTTTACCCGACCGCCATGAAAGTCGCGTTGGACGGATACGTCGGGAAGCTGCTCGCGAGAATGGAGGTTCTTTGCTTAGCCTTTGCAGCGAAAGCCGTGGAGTTCTCCGACGTGATCAAGATGGGTAGAACCCAATTACAAGATGCCGTGCCGATGACGCTCGGGCAGGAGTTTGCCGCATTCGCGGTGACCCTGGAGGAGGACCGGCTGCGGCTCTCGGAGGCACGACTGCTGTTGCACGAGATCAATCTCGGCGGCACAGCCATCGGTACCGAACTGAACGCGCACCCCCAATACCGCGATCGTGCGATCTCCCACCTTCGGGCGCTGACTGGTATCGACACCCTCGTCTCGGCAGAACACCTCGTCGAGGCC
Organism: Arthrobacter sp. NA-172; assembly: GCF_043952055.1. Lineage (NCBI taxonomy): Bacteria > Bacillati > Actinomycetota > Actinomycetes > Micrococcales > Micrococcaceae > Arthrobacter > Arthrobacter sp. NA-172. Next base: position 96,022 of record NZ_JBINOT010000002.1, read on the forward strand.
ACCTCCGATGTCGGAGTTTTCGTCCAGCTCTCGGGCGTCCTGAAGCGTATCGCAGTGAAACTATCCAAGACCTGCAACGACCTCCGGTTGCTCTCGTCCGGCCCCCGTGCAGGCTTTGGCGAGATTAACCTGCCCCCTCGGCAGGCCGGCTCGAGCATAATGCCTGGGAAAGTGAACCCGGTCATCCCCGAGGTCGTCAACCAGGTGGCATACGAAGTCATCGGCAACGACCTCACCATTACAATGGCCGCCGAGGGAGGGCAACTTCAGCTCAACGCTTTTGAGCCGATCATCGCGCATAGCCTTTTCGCCTCACTCGACCACCTGTCAGCGGCCGCCGTCGTACTGGCCGAGAAGTGCGTCAACGGCATCACAGCCAACAGGGACCTGCTCCGGCAACGAGTCGCAGACTCCATTGGCCTGGTGACGGCGTTCGCGCCAATCATCGGATACGAAAACGCGACGGAGGTCGCCCAAGAAGCACTACTCGGTGGGCGAGGCGTCTCCGAACTCGCCGTAGCAAAGGGACTAATGACCCAGGCTCAGGTCGACGCGATCCTAAGCCCGGAGAACCTAGTCACCCTAACCCTTAAGTAGTCGTGAGGAATCGGTCTGGCCTTTCCCGGGTGCGCTATGCAACAAACGGCCACCTTGGCGCGTAGGTCGGCCGTAGATCCACCATCGGCATCCCGACAATCCGTCTCTCCTGGGTGCCCGGGCAATCGGCCCGAGGAACGAAAAGCAACCCAATGAAGACAGGAAGTCAGATCAACGAACCCAGCGCCAGACAAGTCTAGTACTGCCTGACCTGGGTCAGATTGTGGACGAGGCGTCCCCATGCTCCGGTGATCACAACGTACAGGTTCAAGGAGGAAATCAAATATGACGGCAATCCATGGTGCTCACGCCACAACTGTCCCTGCGTGCCACGGCAACGCCCGCAGGATGACGCGCTGCTCGATTCGAATCAGTCACTTCAAGGCATTTTGCGGAACTGCCAGGTTCAGCCCCGAACAACTCTTCCCCGCGGGCAGCGCCAGTTTGTTCCCCGCGGGCAGCGCCAGCTTGTTCCCCGCGGGCAGCGCCAGCTTGTTCCCCGCTTCCATCTGCACTAACCAGCAGACTAACCGTAAACCCCAGAAGAAGGTGCAGGCAGGGGAGGGCATCATCCGGACGAATGAAGTTAAGGACGGCTTGCTCCGGTCGTTCGAGCTAACGGCGAGGAAAGTTAGATGAACATGGGGAAGGCTCCGGATGGTGTTTCTGCACAGATAGGCGCCCGCACCCAGCCCGGCGCCACTGAGAACTTTCCCGCTGGGGTAGTTGATGTCAAAGTCGAAAAGGCGGCGGATCTGGACGAAGCCATCGATGAAGCGTTCACGAGACTCCTCGAATTGGCTACGGAACATAGGACTGGGATTATGGTTACCCGGGTAGGCGTGGGCAGGTATACAGTCCAAACCCATGCTGAAGTCCCTTTTGGGCTCATCCGTCAACGTCATGCATGAAGTCAGGCTTTTAGTTCCTGGCATTGGGGATGCGTTGCTGTCTGAGCATGTGTTGGGCGGCCGCCAAGCGTCCCGTCATGGCCCGAGGATGGTTCCATGAGGGGAAATCTGGACGCTTCCGAGGGTGGTGGCACCCGGGTCTTCACCCATTGCCACTTTGCTAAGGACCCGAAACCGACCAGCAACCCGTACCAACCAACTGTCCGTCGGAAGCCTTGTGTGTCTCTCAACGAGGAATGAACCGGCCATGACGACCTAACGATGCGAAGACTGGCGCCGCCTCACGGGCCCCCAAATCGAGATTCACAAGGGCGAACAAATCGTCTGGACCGGGACCGTCGATGCCGTGATGCCGGACAACAGCATCATCTGGCTTGCTGCCTGGCACAACGGGACCCGGGAGTTTGAGGAAAGGCCATGACCGAAGCAAGGATGCTTGTAAAGTTTGATATCCAAAAACTATCCATTTGGAAAGTCGGGCAGCTAGGATGTGAGACATGGTGACCCTGGATGATCTAGATTGGGAATTGTTGCGGTTGCTTCAGGAAGACGCACGCCTTGGGTATAGAGAGCTCGCGCGGCACGTAGGGTTATCCGCCCCTGCGGTCGCTAGCAGAGTGCGCCGCCTGGAGCGGCATGGGGTGATAACCGGCTACAGTGCCCGCGTCGATCCCCTTGCTGCTGGATACGCGGTAGAGGCTTTCATTCACATTGAAAGTAGCGGCAAGCGGCAGTCTTACGGGGTTGCGGCCCAAGCTATCGCCGACCCGTATGTCCTTGAGGATCATCGGGTGGCGGGCCAGGACGATCACATCTTGCGTGTGGTCGCGGAAACTGTCCGGGACTTGGAACCTTTCATCGACTCGCTCCACGATAAGGGCAGCTCCGCGACATCGTTTATCTTCTCGTCCCCCAAGCGCTGGGCTCCAGTCGTACAGCCTGGGACCCTGAAGCCGGAGAGCCCAGACAACAGACCCAGCGACTAAGCTCCAAGAGCCGGAAAGCTCGCGAACGGGTCTCCGCCGATCAGAGTGCGCAGTCGAAGGTCAGGGAAGGGACAGCATCCGCTCCCGCTTGACCTTCGACTGGGTACTTTGGATCGACGTTGACACGGCGATCATTCAGGCTGCGAGTACCTCGCGCATCCAAAGCAGCCGTAGTGGACATTGTCACAGATGGTCGAAGGAATGAGCCCTTGCTCAGGCTGAACAAGGAGCTACTCTGACCCGGGTTCCACTGACTTCAGGCAGATTGACGACTTTCAGTACCGAGAACTTATAAGGCTCAGAAGCCCAGTGAAGTGTCCAAAAAATCAATAGTTCGTGCCTGCCGGAGCCGTGCTACCAGCGTTGCGGCGAGTAACGCCGTCGTGAGTTCCAGTCCGATGACCAGCAACAGTCCGGAGGCGCCGTCTGTGTCAACAGCGTTCGACGCCGGCCTGCCGCCATGGGCGTGTCCCGCACCGCCCGCTCCGAGCAGCAACACAGCGTGCAGGGCAACCATGACCAAGGCCGCAGCCGTCACTTGGTGAAGAGCCCCGACCTTGCTGTGTCGCCAGATGTGGACGGTGCACGGGACGCACACGGCTGCTAGTCCGATCATGAGTAGGCCAAGCCAGGCGTCATGGTGCCCGGAAGCTGCGAGCCACAGGTGCACCAGGCATGAAACCGCCGTGAGGGCTGCGCAGATCCGGGGATGCAGGACGGGTCCGGCTGAGCGGACCCGTCCCGCGGTGGTTGTCATCTCAGTAGCCCGTGGCTATTAGTGGCAGTGCCCGGCAGGCTCGCCGTGTTCTTCGCCAGCCGTGGTGCCAGCAGCAGCGCTGTGGCAAGTGGAGCCGGAACTGTTGGCGGGTACATCCAGGACCGGGCTGCGGTCGAAGAAGCCTTCGGGGCGCAGCTTGAATCCGACTGTGTCCACGGGCATGATCGGCCAGTCCTCGACCCGCGGGAAGTGCGTGAGGCCGAAGGTGTGCCAGAGGACAATGTCTTGGCCGTCGATCTCGCGGTCTTGGGCGACGTACGCGGGAAGGCCGGCACCGCCAGTGTGTTGGTTGACGAAGTCGCCGGTTGGGTAGCGTTCCTCGTCGGCGTAGCGGGTGACCCAGAGATCCTTGGTGGCGAAGGCGGCGCGCTTGGCAATGGAAGAACCGGGGTCGGCCAGTAGCGTGGGCTGGTTCTCGGAGTGGAGCTTGTAGGCAACGGACTCCCCCAATCGGTTGCGGGACTCGGGGTTGGAGATGATCCAGGGCCCGGCCTGCACGTGCGTCTGCTTCCCGGACGGCCTCTGATTCGCGGGTCAGGACGGTGCGTTTGCGGGAGAACGCGTTGCCGCGCTCGTTGCCCGGCCCCATGGCCTGGCGGACCACGTCTTCTTCCTCCACGCGGTTGCTGAAGCCGTCAATGGCCATGTCCAGACGGGCGCTGAAGAGGTGCTGGTGGAAGGGGGCTCCAAGTCCTGGCGCGAGCTGCGAGATGTTGTCCGAGCCGCCTTCCGGGAAAGCACTGGTGAAGACGACGCCGGTGGCCTTGGCTTCGAATTCGATGGTGCCGTCTAGGTAGAGGTACCAGTAGAAGCCGTAGTCGTAGTTGCCGATGGTGGTGAAGAAGGAGATCACCAAGCGGCGGTTGCGGCGGGTGTAATTGATGCCGGACCAGAGGTCAGAGTGCTTGGAGAGGATGCCCCAGTCTTCCTCGTGCATGCAGATTCCGTTGCGGATTTCGCGGGGGTTGCCGAAGGCGTCGCTGATGACAGGGCTCAGGTAGGTGATATCGCCCAGGCAGTCGCAGCCCAGCTCCAGGGAGTTGGCGTACTGGCCCACCAAGTATTCGCCGGTGTCGAAGTAGTTCTGCCAGGACCGGATGGGCGACGGGTCGCCGTAGGGAACCACCATCTCGGCGATCGAGGCGCGGTTGATGATGGGGCGTTTCTTCTCGCCGTCCTGGAAGGCCATGTTGTGGAGGACAACTCCTTCACGGGCGTCGAATCCGACGTCAACGCTCCACTTTTCCCACTCCACGTGGTTTCCCCCGGTGACCGTGAAGCTGGGACCTTCGGGCTGGGTGATGCTGATGGGCTTCTGGCTGGTGCGGAGTGGTCCGGTCAGTTCGGGATCGGTGTAGTTGCCGTGCTCTGCCGGAACTGGCATGACGCCGAGGTCAATGACCTGCGTGACTTCCTTGTTGACCACATCCACGTGCGCCAACAGGCCGTCCACGGGGTGTGCCCAGGCGCTGTCCCCCGGGAAGTTCTGCACGAAAGCTAGGCCCCGCAGGATGCGGCGGCCTTTCTCCTCGGTGTAGTCGAAGGAGCCGGCGGAGAGCGGGGCAACCCGGACCTTTTCCACCTCCAGGTCGCGGGCGGCAAGTGCGGCGAGCCAACGTTCGTCCGTGGCGAGGAGGGATTCGACGAGCTCGAACTCCTGCTCGAGGATGGGAAGTTCACCCGTGACGTTGGTATCGAGGACGACGGCGGCTTCGATCTTCTGGTGCGTGAGGGAGACGATAGCGTCGGTTGGCGCAGGCCCTGAGACATCGTGGATATAGACCCGGAAGCGCCGGTCCTGCGCCCGGTCCGTGCCTCGCTGATCCGGATCCAACAGGCCGAGGTAGGCAATCCTGTGCTGCGGGCCGAGAAGGCCCCCCTGCTGCAGGATAGACCGGATCTCAAGGATCTCGGGGGCCGTGGCCAGGCCAAATGCTGAGGTTGTTTCAACTGGTGCGAACGTCATGGGAAACCTTTGATCGGACCGTTTCGAGGTCGGCCGGTTTATTTTCTATAGGTGTAGAGACTAAGCTCTACGTAAGATGGATCACAAGGGTTTTGGAAAAGTATTTTTCGGGGAGCAGCTGCGGTGCCAAAAATTGTTGACCATGACGAGCGGCGCTTGGGACTGGTGGATGCCACCTGGCGCATCATCGCCCGGAATGGGCTTGAAGGCGCCACCCTGCGCGAAATCGCAATGGATGCGGGCTTCGCCAACGGCGCCCTGAAGCCGTACTTCCCCACCAAGGACACGTTGCTGGAGTTCGCCTTCAGCCACGTCTTCAACCGGACCAATCAGCGGATCGCCGGGGTAACCGTGGGCCGGGCCGGCCTTCCTGCTCTGCGGGCCTTTTGCCTTGAGGAACTCCCCCTCGATGAGGAGCGCACCAGCGAGGCACGGATCGTGATCCCCTTCTGGCAGAAAGCAGTCAACGATCCCCAAAAGGCGCGGATCTATCAACAGTCGATGAACGAATGGCTCACCACAATCCGCCGCTACCTCGAAGAAGCGGGAGGCCGGAGATGTCAATACCGCCGTCGACGATGAGGCCCTGGTAGGCCAGCTCCTGAACATGCTGCTCGGCGCCCAGATTGAAGCCGCCCTCGCCCCAGCCGGACGCACGGACTTTGGCCACGACAGTCAGCTTGAGGGCTACCTGGCCCTCCTGACCCAGTCGGATGCTCGATAAACGCAGCGTGGAATACTTAGGGTGCACGCGCATCCATACCCGCCGTCGAGACGCCCGACCTCCTGGTGCACATCGACATCCTGGAACCGGAACTTTGCTGCGGATGGGCTAGGCGTGAGTGCGGAAGGCCTGCCCTGCGCGCGCATTCCAAGACGACGGACTGGCCGGCGGGCTGCGGTCATCCTTGGGAGGGAAGGGAACGTCCTCGGCCTTCACCCGCCGGCCGCAGGGATAGAACTTGGCACCGATATACCTGGAGACTTTCGGGCGGCGAAGTGCGGGGTGCGCGTGGACGCATTGAACGCGTCAGACCGGTTCGCGCAGATGCTAGGGGTGGTGGTGGGCGAGCCACTACTCCTCCGCTTGGGCACGTTGTGCGGTGTTATGGCGTCGTCCACGAAGTGAATTTCACGAGTATCCCAGCCGCGCCTCTATACGGGACTACTATCCGGCATGCGGCTGCCTATTGGCTGACTATTTCAGTCTGATCGGAGCCCACCAGGACGGCTTGATTGGCACCCACCTGTGAACGTTGACCCCATCCATTTTGGATCTACCACGGGAGGACCAGGATGGGGTCAAGAGTGGAGTTGTTCGCGGGAAGTCGGCGAGACGCCAGGGTTTAGGAGCTGTCGATTCGAGAGCTTGCGATGCAACGCATCATGAAAGCATCCTTCCCGCAACAATGGACTACGGCAGCAGAGGGCCCCGTCACGAAGGCACGGCTAGGCACACAGCAGCAACACCTAAAAACACAGAACTGCCACGAACAATGACTCGACCGTTACGGTGAATCGCTTATGCCTTCTTCGGTCCCTTTGTGTTCAACCGACTCCAGCTGTTCGTCCGAGGAAGGAGCCGTTGCTCCCGGCGAGATCATCAAACCACTGAGGTCCTACTTGGGAATGGCGTCGGCGAACTGCTGTGCCAGGTTTGTGCCGTGGATGATCCCAGCGATGTCGAGCTCTCGAGATCCTCACCTCCGCCACGGGTTTCGTGGGTTTAGACGTCGCCAATGTTGTGGCGCAGTGGCGTTCGTGGATGACCATGGCGAAGAATGACTTTTAAGTCAGTGACACCTATTGTGGAGCGTAGCTTTCCGTCACACGAAAAATGGGGTTGTCTCATGCAGGTTGTTGTCAGAGCCTTGGAAGTATTGAAGGTTCTCTCGCGGGCGCCGAAGGGGATGACGCTAGGTGAGATCAGTGAACGGTTGGGTCTACCGGTGGCCAGTGCCCATCGGACCGCCGTCGTGCTTGAACAGCAGCGGTTCATCACCCGCTCCAGCAGCAATAGGCGATATTTTCTGGGACCCGTGTTGAGGGAGCTGGTGCAGTCGGACTATTCCAGGGAGTCGCCACTGGTGACGGCGCACAAGGCCGTTTCGGAGGCCAGCCGGCTCAGCGGTGAGACAGTGTTCTTGTCCGAGTTTGCCGGTGACAAAGTGGTGTGTCTCGCGCTCTCGGAATCGAAGTTCCCGCTGAGGCTGTATGTGCGTGTTGGGCAGACAATGCCCCTTCATGCCGCAGCTGCAGCACGGACTCTCCTTGCCTGGCAGCAGCCTGACAGGATCCAGAGGCTCCTTGCCAATACTGAGCTGACTGCCTTTACCGCCGACACACCTAACACTGTCAATGCCGTCATGGACCACCTGGCCAGAATCCGCTCCGAGGGATATGACATCTGCGAGTCGGAGCTCGATGAAAACGTCTGGGCGGTGTCTGCGCCTGTTCGATCCTCGACTGGGGAAGTGGTCGCTTCCATCACGCTCGCCGCTCCCGGTCAACGAATGTTGGAAGAATTCGACCGTGACGAAGCCGTGAGGATCATCCGAGCAGCCGCCGACGAGATGGCCGCCGACCTCGGATGGGTCGCAGCCGGCGCCTAACAGGGTCAGTCACGAGACCTATGCCCCGATCGCCCGGGCTGTTTCCGGGCGGCGACCTCAAAAGGCGAATCCGGTTCACCGAAATCTGAAGCCAAAAGCGTTTTGCCGCACTGCGTCGTGCAATCCGACTTCCGCGCTGCCCTCAGCAGAACCCGTGGCCTGCCGACGCTTCCGGACACCCCTTGTTTCCGAGCACTGGTCCAAATGACCCGACGTTGGCCGTGTCCGCGCATCCGCCAAATATTTCTTTAGGAACTTTCCTGTCTTTGATTTCCACCAGGCAGTCCTTTTTCCCGTTTCTGAATGCATGGCATGGAAGACACACGGACCATCCATTCACCTCGCGGCAGCCTCGGTTCTGTGCCCTGAGAGAGACCAATCCCGGCTGTTGACGAGTGTTGTGACGCGGCTCATGCTGAACATATATTCACTAAACGGATGAAGGACGTTCGCCATATGGAAAATGGAGTTGTGGTCGATAAAGAGCAGGAACTAAGCGCGCCTGATGACGTTTTCGCCCGGGTAGACCTGGCAGTAAATCTGGGGGACGTGGCGCTGGCCAACCCCATCATGCCCGCCTCAGGTTGTTTCGGACCGGAGCTCGCACCGCTTCTGCCATTGGAGCAACTGGGTGCGGTGGTGACGAAGACCGTCTTCGCGGAACAGCGTGCAGGAAATCCGGCGCACCGGCTCACCGAGACAGCTTTCGGGATGCTCAACAGCGTCGGCATACCCAGCCCCGGCAGCGAAGGGTTCCGCAATGGCTTGCTCCGGAAGTACCAGGCAAGCGGAACCAACGTAGTCGTTAGCATTGGTGGTCTCTTCATGCAGGAGTACTACACGATCGCCGAGGGCAGCTGGGCGGGGAAGACGTTGCAGCTTTCGAAGTCAACGTTTCCTGTCCTAATCTCGAGCACGGGGGACTTGCGATCGGTACGTCGCCGCAGCGGGTCGCTGAAGTTGTGACCGGAATCCGGAAATTCACCAACCGCCCCTTATTCGTCAAACTCACGCCCACGGTGAGCTCCATCGGGGAAATAGCCAAAGCAGCTGAAGACGCCGGAGCAAAAGCGGTGACCGTGTCGAACAGCTTCTCCGGTCTGGCCGTGAACATTTTCAAGCGGACCAGCGTTCTTGGCAGCGGTGCCGGTGGCTACACCGGCCCTGCGGTGAAGCCTCTGGCCCTGAAGCTTGTTCGCGACGCTGTCCAGGCTGTCAGTATTCCTGTCATCGGCTGTGGCGGGATCACAACAGCCGAAGACGTTGCAGAGTTCATGATCGCCGGCGCTACAGCGGTTCAGATAGGTACTGCAACCTTTACCCGACCCACAGCAATGAGTGAGATCATCGCCGATCTCGAACCGTTGTGCCACCGTCTGAACGTGTCGAAAATATCCGATCTTATCGGTACCTTGGACACCCCGATCCCTTCCCGGGGCCTCTCATGACCAACAACCCCATGCCGTCCCAAACGGAAATCAAACGAGGAAAGCCTTCGGGCCGCACGGAGGAGGAACGATACGGACGTAAAGCTGTTTTCGCCTCCGCCATCGGCTACGGTCTGGATGGTTTCGACCTGCTGATCCTCAGTTTCGCCCTGTCAGGAATCATCGCCACGTTCCATATCACCGACACTGAGGCCGGCGCACTAACCACCAGTACACTCCTGGGCGCCGTTGCCGGCGGCATCGTCTTCGGTCTTCTCGCCGATAGATTTGGCAGGGTCAGGATGCTGACCTACTCGGTCATCCTCTTTGCGGTCTTCACAGGGCTTTCCGCCTTGGCTACCGGCTTCACCGATCTGGCCATTTACCGTTTCATCGCCGGTATCGGCATCGGCGGTGAGTTCGGTATCGGGATGACACTGGCCGCCGAAGCTGTACCTGCCAAGATGCGTGCCCGCGCCACCTCATGGGTAGCGCTCGGATTCCAGTGCGGCGTCATGGCTGCCGCCTTGCTGTCCGCCCCGATCATCACGGCGTTCGGATGGCGTGGGCTGTTCGTCGTCGGCGCGTTCCCGGCCATCGTCGCCGTTATCATCCGCAAGCGCCTTCACGAGTCCCCGAAATTCCTTGAAAAGGCACGCACGGATTCAGGGAGTTCCACACCGAAGGTGAAGGGCAACGCGCTACGCCTCTTGGTGGGAAACAAGAAAGCCATCCGGGTCACCATCGCCCTGATCATCCTGACATCCGTACAGAACTTCGGATACTTCGGCATTATGACCTGGCTTCCGCGCTACCTCAGCACCCAGTTCCACCTCAACCTCACGAGCTCATCCATCTGGACCGCGGTCACTGTGGTCGGGATGATGACGGGCATCATTGTTTTTGGTCAGCTGGCGGACCGCATCGGCCGGCGAAAGACGTTCTGGATCTTCCAGATCGGCGCCACGGCTTCCGTGTTGGCCTACAGCCAAATCACAGACCCCACCATCCTCCTGGCCGGAGGCTTCATCATGGGCGCCTTCGGCAACGGAATGCTCGGCGGCTACGGGGCACTTATCGCCGAGCTCTACCCGACAGAGGCCCGGGCCACCGCACAGAACGTGCTGTTCAACATAGGCCGGGGAATCGGCGGCTTCGCACCCATCGTAATTGCAATCATTGCCGCACAGTACGGATTTGCTTTCGCCCTGGCACTCTTGCCAGCCATCTACATCCTCGCGTTCTTCACAATGTTCCTCGTGCCCGAACGCAAGGGCGCGGAGCTTGTTTAACCTAAGTCTCTGGAAGGACACGCAGTGACCAGGGCTTTCTGCAGCAACCCCACCGGCCCTCATCCAGGACCCAGCTGCACAACGCCTCCATCTGGCTGCCGACTTGGAGGCCCTGCAACCGGCTACAGGCGGGCACGCAGGCGCCCCTGTAGCTCTCCAGCGGCCCGCGATCCTCCGCCGGCTCGCAGACGCACTCGCTCGCCGCATCCCGGCAGGTACCGACCGGCTGGTAGCCCGGTCCGGAACTGACGGCACTCTGGCCGCGGCCCTGTCACTTCACACCGGCATCAGCTTCGCACTGATTGGCCTCCCCGACGGCGTCGTGGTCGGTGAACTTCACCGTTCCGAACGAACCGTTCTCGTGGGCTACCAGCCCGAAAGCAGCGAGCTTGAGCTGCTGGCCGTCCTCGCCACCGCCGGTGCCCGGCCATCCTTGGCCCTGTACGTTCTGGGTCAGGCCAGCGGCGAGCAGCAAACATCCTTGACGAGGCACACATTGTTCAGTTTCGCTGAGATCTCCACCACCACGAAGGAGAACGACCATGACCGATAACACGCCCCGAATTCCTGGGCATAGCCCGCCAGGTAGCCACGGCAGAGAACTCCCACGAGATCACGTCGCTGCAAACGCCCGGAGTTGCCGAAATCCTCGGTAAGGAACTCGCCAAGGTCCTGGCCCCAACCAACCCAGACACGGTTCTGGTCTGGGACCAGGTCGAATCAGCGGTGCTGGGCCATGTTGTAGCGAGGGAACTCGATGCAGACCTAATCTACGCCTACTCGGTCGAAGGCTCCCTGGGTCTCTCCAGCGAACTCACCGGCGGTACGCGGACCGTCGTCGTTAGCTACGACTGGACCGAAGCGCACGGGCTCGGTGCCCTTGTCAGATTCGCCCAGTCCCAGGGCACAGAGGTTTCCGGCATCGGATCTGTCGTTGCCGGGCCTGAGTCCGCGACCGGCCTCGGCATCCCCACCCACATCCTGACCGACGACCCCCAGAGACCAAAGACACCAAAGGATGACCATGTCATCGACCACGGCTGAGGCGGCCGCCACCTTGCCGGGCTCCAGTGCCGAACGATTGCGAACACTGATCGAACGCTTCGCAATCCTCTCGGAGCCCGGCAGCGGGTCCGGCGTTACCCGGCTCGGTTACAGCGCGTTGGAGCGCGAAGCCCATGCCGAATACTCCGTTTACATGGAAGGCCTTGGTCTTGCCGTCAAGACTGATGCCGCGGGAAATACCATCGCCGAACTGTCCGGAACGGAACCCAACCTGCCCGCACTCGGGACGGGCTCCCACCTTGACAGCGTGCCCAACGGCGGGGCGTTCGATGGAATCGCAGGTGTTGTTGCCGCCATGGACATTGCACGAGCCATGACAACAAGCGGCACGCCGCTCCGCCACCCTCTCAGGTTCGTGGCATTCGCCGCCGAAGAAGGCGCACGTTTCGGGCAGGCCTGCACCGGCAGCCGCATCATTGCCGGCCTGACCAAAGCCAACGACCTTCCAGGGCTGCAGGACAAAGACGGTGTCAGCCTCGCCGACGCCATGCGTGCCATCGACATCGACCGGGCAAAGTCTCCGACGCCGCATGGAACCCAGAGGAATGGGCCGGGTTCGTTGAACTCCACATCGAACAAGGCAGCGTCCTGACCGACGCCGGGTTGCCAGTCGGCGTCGTCGACCTCATTTCCGGCAGCACCCGGGTACGGATTGACATCACCGGCCGGGCATCCCACACCGGGGGCACCCCCATGCACCTGCGGGCCGACGCACTGGCTACAGCAGCCCAGATAGTTCTAGCAGGGGAGGAACTCGCAAAGGATTCACGTCACCACGGCACCCGTATCACGGTCGGCAAACTGGATGTACACCCCGGTTCGATCACGACCATCCCGGGCCACTGCCAGTTACACATCGACATCCGGGATACCGACGCAGAACGCCAGCGGCTCTCCACGACCGAACTCATTGCCCGGGCCTGCGAAATAGCCGGCTCCCGGGACACCGGAATTTCCGTTGAAGTCCTGGCCGATGCCTCGCCTGTCGTTCTGCCCGTCAAGATCCGTACGGCGATCACCGATGCTGCAGCAGACCTTGGAATCGACTACCGGGTCCTACCTTCCGGCGCCAGCCACGACACCCAGATGATTAACCACGGTTGCCCGGGCGGAATAATTTTCGTCTCCGGCCAAAACCACGGCATAAGCCACTCCCCGGATGAGCTCACCAAGTACGAGGATCTGGCGGTCGGTGTAGAACTTCTGGCCGCCTCCCTCCGTCACCTTGACGCCTCATCCCACAGCAGCAACTTCTAGGAGAACAGCGATGCCCACCCCCTCCGACGACTCAGCCGCCTCGCCTGACAAAGAAGCAGGACTTGGCAACTGGGAGCTGACTAAGCTCCCACGAAACACCCGGCCAAAAGCTACCGCCGGCCACCACCGTATTCTTCTCCACCGTCCAATGGGTGACCGCTACATGGCGGTGACACTTTACGCCCCGGCCATTGCCGAAGCGGCTCAACCGGGACAGTTCCTCATGCTCACAGCTGCCCGGCGCGGAGAAAAGACCCCAGCACTGCCACGACCCATGGCCATATACTCAGCCGATGCCGTGACGGGGATTGTTGAGATTCTCTATGGCGTCGTCGGTTCAGGAACCAAACGGTTGCAGTCCTTTGAAGCTGGCCAGGAAATGTTCGTTGTCGGTCCTTTGGGAAGGGCCTTCGAGATCGAGCACAGTGTCCGCCGGGTTCTGCTCGTTGGCCGTGGCATTGGTACCTGCTCGCTAACTACCGTTGCCCAAGTCAACGCCAGCAAAGGTGTGGAGACGATCGCTGTTACCAGCGCTCGGGAGCGCTCAGCGTTGATCGGGGCCGACTTCTACCGCAGTCACGGGGCTCAGGTGTACGAGGTTACCGACCTGGAAGGCACCAGCACCCCGGAAGCCCTGTTCGCTACTCTCACCGCCGACCTGGACATAAACCCGCCGGAAGTCATCATGACCTGTGGTTCGGACCGCCTGATCCGGTTGTGCGAAGACCTTGCCCAGCGCTGGGGCTCCAAAGTCCACGGCTCTCCGTCGAAGCCCACATGGCCTGCGGTCTTGGTTACTGCCACGGTTGCGCCTCCGGAGCCCGCAGCGAAGGGGCTGAAAGCCCCCTGATTTGCAACGACGGCCCAGTCTTCTCTTGGGAGACCGTCCCGCCCATAGCCTTCGCACTATGAGCACTGCCATGCTCGAATGGACCATTGGCGAATCCCGGATTGCGTCGTACTGTCAGGTGTCCGTCGCTATGGCTTACTGGTGACACTCGAGTCGAATTCTCTGCGCCTTGGCCAATGATCTTGTTTACGCGGTCGTTGGAAAAGAACGTGACATCAACGGCAACCACTAGGCGCACACCTTGCTCCCTGGGTATTGCCGGAGCAGCAGCTCCCACCACTTCGTTCAAGCCGGGCATTTGATTGATGTACTCAGCACCATCGATGCTGTTCGCACGCGTTGTTCAGGAGACTGAGGATCCTGACAGTCGGGTTAGGATATACCCCAACCTGACGTCAGAACCGCCATCCGAATTATCAGTCGGGGATGTCAGGCTAGGGTGTATTTTGCCGTTTACTGACACATGCCGCCAAGGGTCTTAAGTGTCAATCTGACACTTCTCGTTGGGCGCGCATCTTGGCAGGACAGCGCATCGCCCCTGGCTGACGAAACATCCGTTATCGGCGTTGAAAGTACGGGAGTGGAAGTAGCTGCGAAAACTCCCGGCTCGTGACGAATCCGATGTTTCCGGAGGTCTGATCGGCGAATCGATCACCACCTCCGAACTGGCAAAACGCACCCAGCAGACAGAGCCCGCGGTCTCCAGGATGCCGCCGAGGTCCCGGACGGTGGTGATTCCGGCGTCCAGAGTCGCCCTGAGGCGGAATCGCGGCGTAATAGCCATATCCCGGCGAGCGGACGAGAGCGCCCTGTTCAGAATCGCTAACCAATTCAATCTTCGCCATCGCGATAAATCTCAACAGAAAGACTACGGGGAGGAGTTCCTCGACTGGGTTTTCTGGCCTTGCCTAGCTACCCTCCGGCTCCTTGATGACATTGCGAAGCGCAGCGAAGCCGCCGAGCAGGAATCGGCGCGAACAGCCTAAATCGCGGGTCGCTCCGGCGTCGAAACAACTGGCGATCTCGGGGGTATCCCATCTCTGTCGACAAGCTGGACTACCGGCTGCTCCCTACTGGGTGAAGAACAGGACCTCGGCGACGCCCCTCGCTGGTAACCGCTGCTTTACGCCTACGGGCATAGCTGACGATGGAGTGGAGAACGTTGAGGAACTTGTTCGAAGCGCGACCTTCCCTGCTCTCGGGTAGACCAAGTGGCGGCCGGCGACCGAACAGGCGGACAGGACGAATCGCTGTTTGCCATTCTGCTCTTCGATTACCGCTGGGCGGCCCTCCGCGCAACCTAGGCGGTTCCGTTAAGAGGCGGTCAACCGCGCGAGGCGACACGCGTTCCCCGGCACTACCGGACCACCCGCGGCAGCCCAAAGCCCAGAGCCGAGGCGAGCAGTCCGACGTCGCGGATGTGAAAGCCCTATCGGTCAATAACCTGGAGTGTCCTCAATGTCCAGGTAGGTGGTCACGCGTCTTCAAGACCGGTGAGCAGCTCAGCGTCATGGGTCATCACAAAATCCAGCCCTTCGCTGATCTCACGACGACGCGCGTGGCGCTGCAAAACCAATTCGGCCCCCTGGAGCAGGAGAACGGACTTGGATGTGTGTTCCGCGGCTGCCAGGGTACCAACTTGACCCCAGCAAGGACCTTGCAAGGGGTGCTTCTGGGGAGGCCCTGGGTAGAGGCGTAGCGTGAGCCACACTTAACGGCTGAAACGCGCAGGAGAATCGATCCGCGCGCCCCGCCTCGAGGCCGAGCCCATACCATTTCCGGTTCAGGTTGAATATTGTTCCAATGATTGAAACTCGAGGACCGAAGTGCATGATGTGAAAGTCATGCTAGACAGCACCTCGGTATTCAGTGTCTGCAGGAAGAAGGAACCATGTCCCTCAGTCTTGAGGAAATGAACAAGCAGTTGCCGGTGGCGAATGCTCTGCCTGGTGAGGCCGTGCCTTACTATATGGCCTCTGGTGAAGGAGCCCGCTACGAAGTCAATGGCCAACTGGTGACGGTTATCGCCCGGGCAGCAGACACCGGCGGGATTTTCAGTGCCGCCTACGTCGCTGGCGGCATGGGCGCCGAGTCTCCCTTCGTCACCCATTCGATCGAGCACAAGACTTTGTACGTCTTTGACGGCATCCTCGAGGTGTGGCTCCCGGGCGAAAGCCGCGTCCTGACTCCCGGTGATTCGGTCGTCATTCCTCCAGGAACCCCACACGCGTACCGCATGGCCAGCCATTACACCCGGTTCCTTAACTGGATGACGCCGGGCGGTGCAGAGGCCTACTACGAGAGGGTCGGCACTCCCATCGATTCGCACGTCCCTCCGGTCCGGCCCGGGCGCAAAGTGACCCAGCGCGAGCTGGCCGAAGTCGGCGCCGAGTTCGGCTTAACCTTCCCGGACGTGGAACGGGTAGCGCCATCGCTGCAACAGAACGCCGGACTGCCGTCGTCGCTGAGTCCATATTTCCTCAGCGCGGGCGAAGGTGAGCGGCTGGTTAGCTACCAAACCATGTTCAGCTACCTCTCGCGGCCGGTGAACACTGGAGCCAACTACTTCGCAGTCCATACCAAGGGCGCCAAGTCGCCATACATTCCGCTGCACTTCCACTCCGAACACACGGAGAACTTCCTCTGCACGGAAGGCCGCATGTGGCTCTACGCCAACGGCCGCGAGGTCCTGCTGACGAAGGGCGATTTCCTCCATGCCCCCGCTGGAACCGTCCATTCTTTCGCCTTCGACTCCCACAACACCCAGATGGTCGGCTTCCTGACGCCGTCGGTCTTCAACGGTTTCTTCGAATACTTCAACAAGCCCACGGAGGACTACATGTACACCGAAGGCGGTGAGCCTTACATGGACATGGAAGGCTTTGGCCGGGCCCAGACAGAAATGGACCTGACCGTCGTCGGGCCTCCCCCGCAGCGCCGGGCGGCCCTGGACCTCTGATCCCCTGACCCGTAAACCCGCCCACATCTGCTGCCAAGGCAGCACCGAGGCCCGGACTCCCCACAGGAGCCCGGGCCTCTTGGCGTGCCGCTAGCGGAAGGTTCCGACGCCGAATACCGCACCGTATCTGGCCGCCCTCGACCAAATCCGTTCACCGTCCCAAATCCGTTCACCGCCCCAAACCCGTTCACCAGTGGTACCACCGGCGTCGTCCAGCAGGTCCACGAACGCACGCTCAATGGCACGTCCCGCCCGACGGCAGAAGTTCTCCGGTTCCTCCGCGGCGTCCGGTTCCTCGGCTACCACCATGTCGATGGCCCCGCTTTCAAGGAGTTCTTGGGCGCTGGTCCGAAGGCTTCGGGTCAGCTCGGGGGCCCGGGCGGTGTCGCGATGCAGGATGGCACTGGCCCCCTCGGGCGCCAGTGGAGACAGCCAACCGTGTCGGGAGCAGACGGTCCGGTCCGCTGGAAGGAGGGCAATCGCAGCCCCGCCGGTGCCCTCTCCGAGGATGAAGGACAAAGTTGGCACCGGAAGAGTTGGAAGGTAGGCCAAGCAGCGCGCAATCTCCCGGGCAAGGCCGCCTTCTTCGGCTTCTGCGCTCAACTCGGCTCCCGGGGTATCGATCACGGTGAGCAGCGGGAGCTTCAACGCGGCCGCGAGACGCATCCCCCGCCGTGCCCGTCTCAGTGCTTCCGGACCGATGAGGACGCCCGCCGCCTGCGCGCGGCGGTCCTGCCCGACGACGACGCAGCGGACACCGCCGAAGCGAGCCAAGGACAAGAGCACCGCGCTGCTAAGTCCAGCGGGAGCCTTCGGGTCACCGGGCGAGTCTGCCGCGCCCTCGAACAGCACTACGTCGCTGGCGGCGAAATCCAGGAGCTCCCGGACCCCCGGCCGCGCTTTGTTCCGGGTCCGAAGGACGCTCGCCCACGGATCGACCGTAGGTGCAGCCGGAGGTTCGGCGCCGGAGTCAAAACCAGGAACGTCAGAGACTCCGCACGCATAGTCGAGCACCTTCCTCAGCAGCTGACGAAGCCTGTCCAACGGGACAATGCCGTCCACCAGCCCGCACCGCTGGAGGTTTTCCGCCGTCTGGATTCCAGCGGGAAACGGCCTGCCTTCCAAGGCCTCGTAGACGCGAGGACCCAAGAAGCCGAGCAGCGCGCGGGGCTGGGCGAAGGTCAGGTGTCCGAGGGATCCCCACGAGGCCATGGCGCCTCCCGTGGTCGGATGGCGGAGGTAGACGATATACGGGTTTCCCGCTGTTTTGTGGTGTTCGATTGCCGCGGCAATCCCCACCATGGCAAGGAACGCCGGCGTCCCCTCCTGCATCCGGGTTCCTCCTGAGGCCGGGCTCGCTATCACAGGCAGGGCTTCGGCTGTGGAGCGCCGGAGGGCCGCAGCGATCCGTTCCGCGGTGGCGAGGCCCACGGATCCGGCCAGGAAGGAAAACTCCCCGGCGATCACGGCAACACGCCTTCCCCCGAGGATCCCCGAGCCTGTGATCACGGCCTCGTCCGTGCCGCTGCGCCGAGTCGCGGCAAGGAGCACCTCCGCATACTCTGAGCTGAGTTCCGTCGGAGTTGGCTGGACATCCCAGGATTCGAAAGACCCCGGATCAACCACCGCGGCAATGAACTCACGGGCCGGAATAGTCGGCGTCCTCGCGCTCACGGTGGAAGCGCTCACGGTGGATGTCATCACGGTCCCGCCAGGGTATGGGATGGTTCCGCAAGCCATGCCCTGATACTGTCGGCATGCCTCCCAAGAAGCGGAGGTGCAGAGTGCCGGGTCTTGGTACTCTCGCGTTCACCGTCGGGCGTCGGGTCGAAGAAGCGCAGCGGTGGACCGGGAAGGGTGATGCGGCCAAGTACCTCGTGCTCCACATCTACCGCCAATCCCTGGGACTTCAGTTGGTCCCAGGCGTACACCTCGTCCAGGGTCCGCACTTTTCCCGCGGGAATTCCGGCCTGGCGCAATTTCTCCAGCAGTTCGCTCGCGGAATACCTCGCGAAGGATTCCTCAACCAATGCGATGGTCTCCCCACGATGGCGGACCCGATCAGCATTGCGGGCGAAGTCCGGCGCGTCCGGATCGAGCCCGAAACATGCGCAAAACATCGTCCACAGAGCCTCGCTCCCCACGCTGATCTGCACTGCGCCGTCCTTACAGCGGAAGAGGCCATAGGGTGCGATCGAAGGGTGGTGGTTCCCTTGGGCCTCCGGAACTTCTCCGGCCACCGTCAGCCGAGTGGCTTGGAAGGCATGGACGCCGACGACGGCGGCGAGCAACGAAGTGCGCACCACCTGTCCGCGCCCGGTCTTCTCGCGCTCAAGAAGTGCGGCAAGCAGTCCATAGGCCCCGTACATCCCGGAGAGCAGATCCGCGATCGGCACACCCACTCTTTGCGGATCGTCCGGTCCGTTGCCCGTCAGGGACATCAGACCGGCTTCGCCCTGGACGATCTGGTCATAGCCTGCCCGCCCGCCTTCCGGCCCGTCATGCCCGAATCCCGTAATGGAGAGGATCACCAAGCGAGGGTTAAGCGCCTGCAACGCCGCCGTGGAGAGACCCAAGCGGCCCATCACTCCCGTGCGGAAGTTTTCGACCACGACGTCGGCCCTTGCCAGGAGGCTGTGCAGCACGGCCCGGTCGTCGCCGGACTTCAAGTCCAACGTGATGGATTCTTTATTCCTGTTGCAGGAAAGGAAGTACGTGGCCTGCGGATCCTCTTCAGGGCCGACGAACGGCGGTCCCCAGCCGCGAGTGTCATCCCCGCTTCCGGGTGCCTCCACCTTGATGACGCGGGCACCAAGATCTCCGAGCATCATCGCCGCGTGCGGTCCGGCAAGGGCACGGCTGAGGTCCACCACGAGCATCCCGTCGAGGGGTCCGGGGCCGGATTGTTGCTCCGGATCGACCCGCGATTGTGCCGCTCCGGCGAGTTCCGCCGTCGTCATGGCCGTAATACCTTCGGCACAGTTACCTCCTGAACGCTGGCCTCGGACTGGCGGACCAGCTCCCGGCCGTAGTCGTTGCCGTTGGGCGTCCGGATCACAGTGTGCATGTGGAACGGGGCCGGGGTGTCATTGCTGAGGAAGACGCCGGTGTGGTGATCGAGCTCAAGGATCACCACCGGGCTCTGTAGCCTGAAGTAGAAGGGATCCTCGCCCTGCCAGCCACCAATCCAGGAGAACGCAGGCCTCGCCGTAGTGCTCGCGGATCTCCCGGACCCGGGCCTCACGCGGCCCAGGAGGGAGGTAGGCAATGAAATCCTCCACCAAGCAGTCCACGAGCGCCAGGGATTCCGGTGGCATCGAGCTGAGCAGGACGCCTTCGTACGGGATGATGCGGTTGTCCTGGAAGCAGCCGGCCAAGTGCCGTTCATCCCCTGGATGCAAGCGGCCTTCGGGCATGGCGGGATCCTGCATATCCGCGTAGGTGCGCGCTTCATTGCGCAGGGCGTCAGGCATGGAGGCCATCAGCTCGCGTGCCCAGCCGATGCGTTCCTTGAATACTTTGACGCCTTGGTGTGGTCCGGCGTCGATGACGTCCGGTTCGGCGCCAAGGAAAACCGGGGACAGAACGAGCTGGGTTCCTGCAACGAGGCAATTCAGCGCTACATGGTGGCCGAACAACTGCCAGCCCCACGGCTTCGTCTCGGACGGAGCCCCGTAGACCGCGAAGTTGTAACTGTATTCGTTCATCAGTGCCGGCAGTTCCACCACGTCGCCCAGGAATCCGTTGATCCGCATGAGGTTCCGCACCAAGGTGTACCCCTGCACGCTCAAACTGGCCTCAACGAGGGCGAGCGCGGCATCACGGACTGGGGGTTCCACCTCGTCGAGGCGCAGGCCGGTGTCATGCTGCATGAACTCCGGGTTGGCCCAGCTCTGCCACTCATGTGCATCCACCGCATATCCAAAGCGGTCCCGTTGTTCTTGTGACGCGCGGGCCATCAGCTTCTCCGCCGCGGTGACCATGCCCGACGTCGGCGCCTCCTCCCCGGGCCGGGCTTCAGCGAGCGTGAACAGGCCTTCGCGGACCACGCCGTCGTGGGTCACGCCCACAAAGGGCTCCGGGTAGAGCGTTTGCCAGCCCTCGATCATGGGGCCGGCAAAGGAATCACCCTTGGCTGCTTCCGCGTAGGACCGGGCGTCCAGGCCGCGGATCTGCGCCACGCGAGGGTGGTCGGGCGGATAAAGGTAGTCACGAAACGATGGCGCCGGCATTGGTGCCCTCCTTGAGGTCTTGGGAAGTTGTGCCACGCTGTTTGACGGACTCCGACAGGCTCCAGCCTGCGGCTACAGCCAAGGCTGCGGCTGCAGCCTCGGCCGAGGAACCGCGCCAGGCGACATGCTGGTCCGGGCGGACGAGCACAGCGTCGGCGGCCCACAGGTCGGACATCGGGGTGCCAAGGCGGTCCGGTCCGACGGCGGCGATGCTCACCGGAAGCTGTTTCGCGGCCGCGGTGGCGTGCAGGGCCCCATATGCGTGCTCTGCGTCGGATCCGTCAAGGGTCCCGGCATCCACCAGCAGTGTGAAGCCGTCACCCAGCACGTCATAGAGCGAGGTGGATGCATCGAGCCAGGCGTGCGGCAGAAGGGCGCCCGGACTCGCCGAGGGCACGTAGCGGATGGGGTCCTCGGCCGGAACCGGGCTCCCGTCTCCCACCACAAGGGGCGATTCCGAGTAGTTATAGCCGAGCACCAGGCCGAGCGAGTCGAATTCGCTTTGCTTGACGGCCAAGGCGTCGTAGGCACGGGCTCGGGCTGCCGCTCCTTCTTCCCCATCGCTCGCCAGCTCGGAGCCGGCAAAATGGTACGCCAAGGCTTTGCCGTTGGCTGCCGCATCGCGGATGGTCCGCGCCGCCACGGGCCGGCGCTCGAGTTCGTAGCTCTCCAACAGGCCGGGACCCGCCCATCCCTGAAGGACCGCTGCAATTTTCCAGGCCAGGTTCGCGGCGTCGCCGATGCAGGTGTTGAAGCCGTGGCCGCCCCACGGCGGGTTCTGGTGTGCGGCGTCGCCCACCAGGAACACGCCGTCCCTGCCGTACGAGGGTGCAAGGAGCATGCGGGCCGTCCACGGATCAGTCGCGACGACGTCCACGTCAACCTCCGCCCCCACGAGGGAACGGACCAGGGCGACGGGATCCACGTCCTGGTTACCGTCCACGCCTTGGATGATTGCCCACCACGTGGTGTCCAGATCCATGCGGCCCACCATCCCCGCGGCGTCCAGACCGAGAACCCAGTACTGCACGGCCGGGTCCAGCGCTGATGGTCCCGCCAAGGTCCCTGGAGCGGAACAGGACGCTGATGTTGGACAAGGCTGCAGATCCGCCCTCAAGCCGAAGGTCCAGGCCGCGGCGGATGGTGGAGGACGCGCCGTCGGCTCCGGCGAGAAAAGTGCAGCCGACTGCGCGACTGTCACCGGAAGCGTCAGACACAACCACCCGCTGCCCCGTGCCGGCGGACTCGTATCCATCCACCCGCAGCCCCGTCAGGAGCGTGGCCTGGCCGGAAGCGGCAACCGCCTCCCGGAGCACAGCCTCCAGCACTGGTTGCGGCACCTGCTGCCCACCCTCCGGCTGGGGTTCGTAACGTCCGGTTTCAAGCTGGAACGCGTGGGGGAAGCGGCGGATTTCGCGGCCGGTCAGAGACGAGCAGAAGATAACATCCTGCGCGAATTCCACCGGCAACGGTGCCGCCCTCCGCAACACGTCTGCCAGGCCCAGGCGCCGGAGGTGGGTCATGGTGCGGGCATTGGTGGTCTTGGCGCGCGGACGGTCCGGATCGATGGAAAACCGGGGCTCGATGACGACGCTGCGGATCCCCCGGTGTGCCAGATCCAATGCCAGGAAGAGGCCGCTGGGTCCGCCTCCGGAAATCAGGACTGGAACCTGCTCCGGAAGCTCGTCCAGTTCGGCGCGATGGAAAATCGTCATCACGCCCTCGCCCGGAGTGAAGGTTCGCCGATCGGAGTGACCAAGGTCCCCAGCCGATCAATCTCGACCTCCACAATGTCTCCGGCCCGCAACAGCCACGGCGGCGTGCGGACGTAACCGACCCCGTCGGGAGTGCCGGTGGCGATCACGTCGCCGGGGTGGAGGGTAAATGTTTGGCTGATCAAGGAGATGATGGCCGGAACGGAGAAGATCATGTCCCGCGTGTTGCCGTTCTGTACCTCCGTACCGTTGACGCGTGTCCGCACCTGGAGTCCATCACGGAGGTCGCCGACCTCATCACGGCTGACGAGAGGTCCCAGAGGGCCGGTGAAATCGCCGTTCTTGCCCAGGGTCCATTGGGCCGTGAGCTTCTGGGCCCGGCGGGCGGTGAGGTCGTTGAACGTGGAGTAGCCAAACACCGCATCCGCGGCGGTCACTTCGTCTTCGGACTCGACGCGCCGGCCGATGTAGGCCGCCACTTCGCCTTCCCAGTCCAGCCCTGCTTCGCCGCCCGGCACAGGTGCCGGCACCCGGCCGACGGAAAGGGAAGCCGTCCAGCGTCCAAAGAGCGTGGGGTATTCGGGGACTGCGAAGGAGCCTTCGGCTGCATGGGCCCGATAGTTGAGACCCACGCAGATGACGCGTGCCGAGGGCAGCACCAGCGGCACCTCGATGACCTGCGACCTGTCCAGGGCAGATTCGTCCTGCGCTGTTTCGGAGTCTGCGGCCAAGGCAAGCGCCTTTTCCTGCCACCCGGAGGCATCGGCCCAGAAATTCGTCGCGGGTGCCAGCGGGAAAACCGTGGGGCCGTTAAGGGCTGCTACCCAGGTTCCGCCGTCGTGGTTGATGCCTATGTACTGCATGTGAAGCCTTTCAGGTTCGCCAGGGGCGGTCGTCGGTAATCGGGCACGGCAAAGAGGGCCTCGTCGGAGGCTTCGCCGAAGCGGGGTGGTGCAAAAAAGCTAGGGAACACCGGACTGGCGCCGGAAGAACGTGACCGTGGCGGCCATAGCCTTTTCGGCGGCGGCCCGGCTCCCATCCGGGAGGGACCACATGTGGTCCGCTCCGTCGATGAGGAGGAGTTCGACGTCGGCGCCTGCCTTTTGCAGCTGGTCCGCGAGCGATTGCGACTGGGCTGCGGGAACAAAGCGATCGGCCGTGCCGTGGACCAGCAAGAAGGGCGGGGCGCCGGGCCTGACGTAGCTGACGGGACTCGCGGCGGCCGCCATTGCCGGTTCTGCGGCGAGCGGAGCTCCCACCAGGAGCTCTTCTCTGGAACCCTGATCGCTGGCCCTCGCTACGGCATCGGGCAAAGCCTGCTCCACCATCCGGTTCAAGTCTGTGGGCGGATACCACGCGGCAACTGCAGCAACGCGGCTGTCGGCATCGGCCACCAGTCCAACCAGGCTTGCCAAGTGGCCGCCTGCGGAGTCGCCCCACGCGTATATCCGTCCCGGGTCGATTCCGTGTTCGACAGCGTTGTCCCTCAGCCACCGCACCGCGGCCTGTGCGTCATGCAGCTGGGCCGGGAAATGTGCTTCCCCACTCAGCCGGTAATCGGCCGATGCCACGACGAACCCGGCCTCGACGAGAACCTCGAACGGGCTGAGGCCGAAGCCGTCAAAAACCGGCCCCAGGGAAGATCGTTCCCCGATCCGCCAGCCGCCTCCGTGGAAGTGAACGATCGCAGGCCGCAAGTTCCCTGTCATTTTTTGTTGTTGAGCGGATTCAGGCAAGTAAAGGTCCAACAGCAACGGGCGGGATCGGTGGTCGCCGGTGCGGGCGAAATCGATGCCTCGCAGTATCCGGTGTTCGGTCATCGTCGACTCCCTTTGTTGCTGCCGGCTCCTCAACGGGCTGGCTTGTCTCTTCCAGACTGTCCTATCGGAGGCCATGACTGTATCGCGAATTTCAATCATTGAAAGAGCTTCGTGCTGCCGGCCCAAGCTCCGAGGCGCGGGACCCAACTAACTCGCAGTAGATGTCGTTTTGAGGGCTCAAAACGACATCTACTGCTAGTCAGTTGGGGTGGGGAGGCTTGAGTTGATCGGCGAGGAACTGCAGCCCGCGCTGAACCACATTCAGTGCAGCGGAGTGGTTGAGAAAGCCATGGGTTGTTCCAGGCTCCAGCCGATAGTCGACCGGGATGCCCTCGGCTCTCAGCCCCTCAACGAACAGTTCAGCGGAAAAGCGCAAGTTGTCGCATTCACACGCCAGAACAGCGGCTGAAGGAAGTCCGGCTGGATCGGCGTGCCCGGGCATTGCATAGGACGATGCCATCAACAGAGGACCGCCGATATAGTTCTCGACCATGCTGCGGCAGTCCTCCCCCGTGAACGAGAGAAACGGTGGAATCTCCGCCATCAACGGAAGGACAGGGTCCCCCGCAAAAGGCAGTTCGCCATGCAGAAACGGATAGGCAAGGACCAACTTGGCGGGTAGCGTCCTTCCGGAATCCTTGAGGTAGAGCGCCGCCCCGACAGCGAGATTCCCACCGGCACTCGCGCCGCCAAGGCACAGCCGCGAAGGATCAAGTCCAAGCCTCCCGGCATGCTCGCTGATCCAGAACCATGCCGCCAGTACGTCCTCGTGCGGCACCGGGAAATGCACCCCGTCGAGCGCCAGCCTGTAGCCCACGGACACCACCACGCCGCCGCTTCTTGCTGCCACCTCCCGTCCCAGCTGGTCCGACTCGCGCATGTCCAATCCGCCGACGGCGAAGTTGCCCCCGTGCATCCACACCAGCGCGGGCGCACCGCCGCCGCGAGCGCCGCCGAGAGTACCACCACCGGAACCTTCTCCGTAGATTCGGATCGGCACCGGGCCATGGGGTCCGGGCACTTGCATGGCCCGGACGGGAACGTCCGGTGCCGCATAGGGAATCAGGCCACCGCAGAAGGCTTCGAGTCGTTGCTGTCCTGATGGATCCGAAAGGAGCTCCGCGACGGAACCGGCCTGGGCTACGTGGTGCGTGAGCCCGGCCAGTTCCGGATCCAACGTCATGACCGTGCCGGCAGTAGCGGCCTGAGGGCGCCCCCGGCCTGCGCCAGTTCGCAATTGAAGGTATGCACCCCGGAACCGACTTCGTGGCGGCTTTCCTCAACGTCCGGCAGGTACACAGTCGCCGTGCAGCCGGCCGGAACGGTCACCGAAAGGGAGAACGCGCCACCTGAGATGTCCCAGCGCACGGCGGCTTCGCCGTATGGGCCTTCGTGACGTGCGTCGGCCCATTCCAGTCCACCCCCGGGCCGGGGCCGCACCAGGAGTTTCCGAAAACCAGGTTCAGCGCACGCGAGGCCCGCCACTGAGCGGTGCATCCAGTCGGCCACCGCACCGAGTGCGTAGTGGTTGAAAGACGTCATCTCTCCCGGGTTGATGCTGCCATCCGGCAACATCGAGTCCCAGCGTTCCCAGATCGTCGTGGCGCCCATGGTCACGGGGTAGAGCCAGGACGGGCACTCGGTCTGGAGCAGCAGTCGGTAGGCCGCCGTCGAGTAGCCGTAATCGCTGAGCGCATCACACACCAAGGGGGTTCCCACGAAGCCTGTGCCGATCCGGTATCCATCAGCTTCAACCGCGGCCGCCAGTCCGGCGGCTGCCTCGGCCCGCTCTCCCGGTTCGAGGAGTCCGAAGCTCAAAGCCACCGCGTAGGCGGTTTGGGTCTCCGGCGTGATCCGGCCGCCGTCGGAGATAAAGCCCTCACGGAATGCGGCCCTTGCGCGGTGGCCGAGGCTGCCCAGGCGGGCGGACTCGTCGTCGTTGCCCAACAGTGCCGCGGCCTGGGACGCTACCGACGCCGAGTAGGCCAAGTAGGCGTGGGCCACGAACTGCCAAGGCGTACGGCCGGCGCCCGGCTCGTTCGGCGGCGCTGCCGGGTCCAGCCAGTCCCCGAACTGCATGCCGTGCTCAAACCGCAGATCCGGCCCGGCAGCCTGGGCCGCAGCATCAAGCCAGGCAAGCATGCTGGGCAATTGGCGTCGCAGAAACTCCAGGTCGCCGGTGCGCTGATACAGCACCCAAGGGACCAACACGGCAGCATCGCCCCAGGCCGCCATCACCGGACGAGTCGGGAACGGCGGCATATCGAAGGTGACCTCCGGAACCACCAGAGGTGGTGGGCCATCGGTTCCCTGCTCCACCGAAAGGTCCTTGAGCCAGGACGCGGTGAAACCCGGGATCCGGTAGAGGAACGAGGCCGTTGCTGCGAAGATCTGGAAATCACCCGTCCAACCGAGACGTTCGTTGCGCTGCGGGCAGTCCGTGGGCACATCCACAAAATTGCCGCGCATGCCCCACAGGACGTTGGAATGCAGCTGGTTCAGCATGGGATCCGAGCACTCGAAGGTCCCGGTGCGGACCAGATCCGAATGGACGACGACGGCGGTGAAGGCTTCCGGATCAAGCTCGCCGGGCCAGCCAGTCACCTCCACGTAACGGAAGCCGTGGATGGTGAACTCGGGCTCCCACTGCTCTTCGGTCTCACCGCCCAGGATGTAGCGATCGGTCTGCTTTGCTACACGCAAGGGCCTGGTCCCGAGTTCGCCGTGTTCAAGCACTTCAGCGTGACGCAATACCACCTCAGTGCCACTCTGGCCAGTGACCCGGATCCGGACGTGGCCCACCAGGTTCTGGCCGAAATCCAGGAGTGCCTTTCCCGACGGAGAGGCCAGTACGGCTTTCACGGGCAGTTCTTCAGTGGCGCGCACCGGCGGACCGTCGGGAGCTACCAGGACGGACGCGTCGAAGTCTTCTGCCACAACGCCATCAAGGCCGCCATTTCCGGGGGCACTCCAGCCTTGGTCCTTCAAGCGCGCGTCGTAGCTTTCGCCGTTGTAAAGGTCAGCTGCCCGCACTGGACTCGGGCCGGCTTGCCATGAGCCATCGGTGCCGACCAGGATGATTTCGCCCCGGCTATCGGTGATCTCAAGCTGGGCGATTGCCGCCGTGCGGGTTCCGTAGAAGTTCCGTTTTTCCTGGAAGCCCAGGTTGCCGCGCCACCAGCCATCGGCAAGTTCGATCCCGATGACGTTGGTGCCGGGCTGCAGGTGGTCCGTCACATCGTGAGTCTGGTAGCGGAGCCGGTGGTGGTAGCTGGTCCATCCTGGCGCGAGGAGCTCGTTGCCTACCCTCCGGCCATTGATGTATGGCACGTAGAGGCCATGGGCACTCGCGTAGAGCCGGGCAGACGCTACGGGCTCCTGCAGTTCGAAGCTCCGGCTCAGCCGCGCGGCGGGTTCCGTGTCTTCGCTCGCTTCTTCCCAGGCGGGGCGGATCATGGAGGCCTGCCAGTCGGTGGCGTCCAGGAGACCGGCTTCGACGAAGGCAACAGGACTCCATTCGGAGGGGCCGCCGTCGCCGCTTCCCCAGACCCGGACGCGGGCCGCGGCGCGCTGACGGCTTTTCAATGGGGCTGCCGGCCACGGTTGCAGGAGCTGAGCTGCGGTTTCGACGCGCCCGTAGCTCACGAGGCTGGACTCGTCGGGACCGCACTCGAGCTCGTAGGCAACCTGGACCCAGCCGGCGTGTTCAGTGGTGAGTTCGGTGGTGACCTGCCAGGACAGCCGCGGCCGGTCCTCCCCAATACCGAAGGGATGTTCGTGGTGTTCGAACCGGAGGGCGGAAGGGACTGTCATCGGGTTGCTCCTGGGATAAAGGGAAATCTGAAAGCGGGTGATCAGGCGTAGTGGCAGGCGACGTCGGCGTTGCCCACCCTGCGGAGGGCGGGACGTTCGGTGGCGCAAAGTTCCGTGGCAAGCGGGCAGCGCTGCCGGAAGGGGCAGCCACCGGGCGTTGCTGCGACGGCCGCGGCAGTGCGGATACCGAGCGATTCACGCAGGGCACGGCGCCTGGCCTGTTCTGCCGGGCGCGGCACAGGTGAGGCGGCAACGAGCGCCTGGGTGAACGGATGCTTCGGGGACTCGGTCACGGCCGCGGTGGGACCGGCCTCCATGACCTGGCCGCGGTAGAGGACAACGACTCGCTGGGCCAGGAACTGCACTACCGAGATGTCGTGGGCGATGAAGAGGTAGCTTAGGCCCCGTTCATCCCGCAGGTCCGCGAGGAGGTTCAGCACCTGTGCCTGGGTGGAGAGGTCCAAAGCGCTCACTGCTTCGTCGCAGACCACCAGTTGGGGTTCGCAGATCAGGGCCCGCGCCACGGAAATGCGCTGCCGCTGGCCGCCCGAGAATTGGCTGGGATAGCGGTCCACCGCGTCGCCTGCCAGTCCCACGCGCTCCAGCATGTCCCTGGCCCGGGTCCGGGCCTCCCCGGCAGAGACTCCACGGACGCGCAAGGGTTCAGCGAGCGAGGCGCCGATGGTCATGCGCGGGTTCAGGGAGGAGTTGGGGTCCTGGAAGACTGCGCGAAGCTCACTTCCGAGCGCACGACGGCGCGCGGCATCCGGGGAGGTGATGTCTTTTCCCTGGAAGGCGATGGAGCCGCCTGATACCTTTTGCAGGCCGAGGATGGCTTTGCCGATGGTGGACTTGCCGGAGCCGGACTCCCCCACAAGGCCCACAGTCTCGCCCGCCTGGATGCTAAAGCTGACACCGTCCACCGCGGCGGGTGCCGAGGATGCTTTGCGTCCGTTGCCGTAGCGAACCACCAGGTCCTTGACGTCCAGCATGGGCTGCCCTGCCGTGGCTGCCCCGGTGCTGGGCCGTTCTACCGTTTCGATGCTCATGCCATGTCCTTTTCGACGATCTTGAGTACGCGCTGACCGGGCACTTCGGTGGCAAGCCAGCCAAGGCCTTCCACGGCGAGCTCGTCCGCCTTGACGCAACGGACGGTGCCATCTTCCGCGCCGGAAGAAAGCAGCGGGACGGAAACGGTGCAAGCCGATCCCGCAAACTGGCAGCGTGCGGCAAAGCGGCATCCGGAGGGCCAATCCTTGGGCTGGGGAACCTGTCCTTTGATGGTGGCCAGTCTCTCCGGCATGTCCTGGGCGGAATTGGCGTGCGGGTCCGCAGCCAGAAGGGCAAGTGTGTAGGGGTGCCGGGGTTGGTCCAGGATGTTGGTGGTTCGTCCGCTTTCCACCACTTGGCCCGCGTACATCACGGCCACGTGGTCGCAGATATCGGCGACCACTCCGAGGTCGTGGGTCACCAGGACCACTGACATGCCTGTCTCTTTCACCAATGAACGGAGCAGGGAGAGAATCTCGGCCTGCACGGTCACGTCGAGGGCTGTGGTGGGTTCGTCAGCCACCAGGAGCCGGGGGCGTCCGGAGAGTGCCATTGCTATGGCCACGCGCTGGGCCATGCCGCCGGAAATTTGGTGCGGATAGACCTTGAGGATGCGCGTGGAATCCACGATGCCCACCTTTTCGAGCAGGCTGGCGGCCGCCTTGCATGCTTCCGCGCGGCCCATCCCCCGCAACCGCCTGATGGTCGCGGTCAGCTGATAGCCCACGGTAAACATGGGGTCCAGCGCCCGCATCGGTTCCTGCGAAATGAGGGCGATGTCGCGGCCCCGGATGCCTTGCATGTCACTCTCGGAAGCCGTGGCGAGGTTCTTGCCGTTCCACAGGATCTGCCCGCCCGTGACGGACACCCCGGACGGAAGCAGGCTCAGCAGGGACAACGCGGTCATGGTCTTGCCGCAGCCGGACTCGCCCACCAACCCCAGGACGGTTCCCTGTTCGACGTCGAAGGAGACGTCAGTGACCAAGGGCGTCCCGCCGTCGACCCCCACGGACAGTGCGCGCACGCTTAGGCGGCCTGGAGCCGGCGCATCGTCGACAGGCTTCTCGGCCGCGGCTGCGGCAGCCGCTACTGCGGCACGTCGACGCCGGATGGCGGCAGAAGGAAGGTGCGGTGCCACGGCGCTCGGGCTCTTTCCGAGGGCGTTGCCAATGGCATTGGCCGAAAGAACCGTCAAAGCCAGGACTGCCCCGGTCGGGACCATGAGCCAAGGGGAGTCGTACACGTGTTGGGAGGCGCTTTGGATCATGCCGCCCCAGCTCGGCTGGGGAATGGGCGGCCCGAAACCGATGAATGCCAGCCGGCCTGGATCAGCATGCCTACAGCGAAAATGAGCGCTGATTGCACCACAATCGTGTTGCCCAGGCCGGGCAGAACATGGCGAAGGCTGATTCCGAGCGGTCCCACGCCGTCCACCTTCGCGGCGTCGACGTACAGCTGGGATTGCAGGGATTTCGCCTGGCCGAGCATCACCCGGTAGATCCCGGCCGAAATGAGGACACCGAGGATGGCCATGATCAGCGGGATGTTGGTCCCCACGGCACCGATCACCGCAAGGATGATGACAGTGCCGGGCAGAGACATCATGATCTCGGTAACACGGCTGATGATTCCTTCAGCCCGGAGGGAAGCGGCCGCGTACATGGCCAAGGCGGTTCCCAGCCCGACGCCGACTACGGCCGTGATAAGGGAAGTGCCCAGGGTTCCGGCTGCTGAGGCGAAGATGCGGCTCAGAAGGTCCCGTCCGAGTTCGTCGGTACCTAGCCAGTGTGCTCCCGTGGGTCCCGACAGGATTGCCGTGAAGTCCTGGTCTTCGGTCTTGTGAGGCAGCCAGAGGGGCGCGGTGAGGGAAGCGAGCACCAAGACCGCCAGCCAGGGCACCTCCGGCGATGGCTCCCGGAGAGGCCAGGAACCTGTGGCCGGAGAACTTGGTGAGGGCCGTCTTCCGCGGGGAATCGGTTGGAGTAATCGCAGGGATCATGAGGCACGCAACTTCGGGTCAAGGAATTTGGTGGTGAGTTCAAGGATGAGGTTCACAGCGACCACTACTACCGTGGCAACCACCACCACGCCTTGGACCGCTGGGGCATCGTGGGTGCTGACGGAGTTTTGAACGGCTTGGCCCAGGCCTGGCATGGCAAACAACTGCTCCGCGATCACCGATCCGCCGAAGAGCCCTATGAATTGCAGCGCGATTCCGGCAACGATCGGGAGGCTCGCGTAACGCAGTGCGTGGACGTAGAGAATCTTCCATGTGGGAGTCGCTGTGGCCCGCAGCGTGCGGATGTGCTCCTGTTGCAGGGCTTCGAGCATGGAGGCCCGGGTCTGGCGGGCAATGAAAGCCGCGGCACCAACAGCGAGCGTGATGACGGGGAGTGCGAGCGACAACGCCCAGTCCTGAGGGGAAACCGAGAAGGGGACGAAGCCTGTCGCTGGGAAGACTGACGATTGCACCGCGAACAAGTAGACGAAGATGATGCCGATCCAGAAGGCCGGAAGGGCAACAAGGAGTCCGACGACACCTCCAATGACTTGATCCAGCAGGCCACCCCGCACGGCGGCGGTGACGCCGAGTCCGATACCCAGGATTGCGCTTAGCACTGTGGCTCCGGCGGCCAGGGCGGCCGTGACGGGAAGGCGGTTGGCGAGATCCGCGCTCACCGAGCGTCCGTCGATCAGTGAGTTGCCGAAGTTGCCTTGAACGGCGTCGCCAAGCCAGCGGAAGAACTGGACCAACAGCGGATCGTTCCACCCCAGGCGCTGGTTGAGCGCATCGATGGCTTCTTGGGAAGCGCCCGCGCCGAGGCTCACTGCACCCGGGCTGCCTGGCATGGCATGGACCAGCAGGAACGCCAGCACCGCCACCACCAGCACAGTGGCGAGCGCCATCAACAGGCGCTTAGTGACGAACATTGCCATGGTGACCTCCATTGGTCTGGCCGGACGCCCCGGCGAGGGGGCGTCCGGCCGTGGGTGGATCAGTTGGTGGGTGTGTAGGAAGAGAGCAGCGGGTAGGCGTTGGTGCCTGCGAACGTGACCTGCTGTACCTTCTTGGTGTTGTAGCCCTGGTTGGTCAGGGATTCGTACAACGGGATCATCCAGCCCGATTCCACCAGACGGGTGTTGAGCTTGGTCAGGGCCGCCTTCTTTGAGGCATCGTCCTTCGCGGCCGCAACTGCGGCGGTCGCGGCGCCCAGCTGATCATCCGTTGCCTTCTGGACATTGGTGAAACCACTGAGAATCGCGCCGTACATCAGGCCAACCGGGTTGTCCCAGCTCATGGGGGCGTAACCAAGCGGGGTGGTGGCTACCGCGGCGAACGCTTCGTCGGTGGAGGCCGCCAGCTTGACGTTCATCTTGATTCCGACGGCGGCGAGATCCTTCTGGACGGCTTGCAGGTCGGTCTGGGTCTGGGTGCTGGCAATGATGGTGAATTCGAAGCCGCTCGCGTAGCCGGCTTCCGCCAGGAGGCTTTTCGCCTTGGCGGGATCGTACGCGAACTCGGTGTTCAGGTCCTGTGTGAACCCGGCAGAGTCCTTGGGCAAGGCGTTCCAGGCGGGAACGTCGCCCTTGTGGAGTGCGTCAACCAGGGTTTGCCGGTTGATCGCATGCTGGATGGCTTGGCGCACCTTTTCACTCGCGAAGGCAGGCGAGGTCTTGCCGATCTTGTCGAAGGAGATCATCGTCTGGACGGTGCCGCCGATCTGGGACACACCCACGCCCTTCGACTTGGCGAAGTCCACCGTGGATGAGGTCAGCGCTGCGACGTCGGCTTGGCCGGAAACGAGTGCGTTTGCCCGAGCCTGGGGATCCATGATGACGCTGAAGACGATCTTGTTGTATGCGTAATTGGAAGCGTCGGAGCTCTTGCTGTTCTTCTGGAAGACGTACTTGTTGCCCTTCACGGTAGAACCGGTATCGAGGGTGTAGGGGCCAGAGCCGTCCGGGGTGGTGGAAAGGCTGCCCGTGTTCGCTGCGGCAGTCTTGCCGACGATCATGCCCATGGTGGACGCGAGGTTCTTTTCGAATCCGGGCTGTGCCTTGGCGAACGTGATGGACACTTGGGTCGGGCTGACCACATCCACGGAGGTGACTTCCTGCGCTCCGCCCTTGGCGATAGCCGAGTAGGCGCTCAGCGCGGTGTCAGTGCGGCGGTCTAGGTTGGCCTTGACCAGTGCCGCGTCCAACGTGGAGCCATCCGTAAAGGTGACGCCGTCCTTCAGGGCCAGGGTGAGGACAGTGTTGTCCGCGTTGTAACTGAACGACTTTGCCAGGCCAGGACCTACGGACCCATCCTTTTGGAGGGTCATGAGGTTGTCATAGAGGCCTTCGAAGAACTGGCGCTGAGCATCCGAAACGCGTAGTGGATCGTAGCCGAAGGATGCGCTGTCGCTATCTGTCGCGATTGTCAG
Source organism: Arthrobacter sp. NA-172 (assembly GCF_043952055.1). NCBI lineage: Bacteria > Bacillati > Actinomycetota > Actinomycetes > Micrococcales > Micrococcaceae > Arthrobacter > Arthrobacter sp. NA-172. Next base: position 129,782 of record NZ_JBINOT010000002.1, read on the forward strand.
GGTGCTCTTGTCCACAGCGCTTGATGCGGAGCTTCCGCCGCCACAGGCGGCCAAGGATCCAAGGAGGAGTGCGCCAGCCAGAACGGCCGCGCTCCGTTGTGCCGTCGGGTTCAGGATTTTCATGTGTGCGCCTTCGCATTCTTGGTGAGGAACGGGAGATAAAAAATCTGGGGACCGTGACCGGGTGGCTGATCGACCATGACCGGCGTCCGACAGTTCATGCGACGCCCTCCCGAAGAAGGCCGCCGATGACCGGCTTCTCCAAGAGTCCTTTGCCGGCCATCCTCCGCCACATGTAAATTTCATTGGTTGAAACAGTATTGTGGTGGGGATCACTGTTTGGGACTCAAGGAGGAGCTATCCGATGACCGACAAAACCGCGGTCCACGCCGAACCGACGCCGCGCGGCAAACGGCCCAAGCAGGGCGAACCGGTGATTGACCGGGCACTGAGCCTGCTCGCCGTCTTTACCGACCGGCGTCGGGCGCTGACCTTGTCCGAAATGGCCCGGTACGCCGGCATGCCGGCACCGACGGCGCTCCGCCTGATCGCCAGGCTGGTCGCCTGGGCGCATTGGAAAGGCTCGACGACGGCCGCTACGTGGTGGGAGTGCGGCTGTGGGAGGTGGCGTCGCTGTCGCCCCGCGGCCACGGCGTGCGGGAAATTGCGCTGCCGTACCTGGAAGACCTCTTCGAAGTCACCCGGCATCACGTTCTCCTTGCCGTTCTGGACAAGAACGAGGCCGTGCTCATCGAGAGACTCTCGTCCAAGGACGCCACCGAGGTGGCCTACAGAGTGGGCGGCCGTGCGCCGTTGCGCTCCACGGCAGTCGGCTTGGTCCTTCTGGCCGGCTCCGCCGCCGCTTTCCAGGAGTCAGTCATCAAACAGGCGGCGGATGTCGAGGCCGGCGTGGACGCCATGCCCGAAGGGCAATTGAGGCGCACACTGTCCGATGTGCGGCGGACCGGCGTTGCGATGATCCGCCGCTCGGCCCCTTCCAAGACCGTTTCAGTGGCTTCGCCCATCTTCGATGCCCAGGGAACGGTTGTCGCGGCGCTGTCAATCGTGGTTCCGGACGGCGCCACGCCGCCGAATGTGCTCGCCCCGGCAGTGCAGGCGACGGCACGTGCAGTGTCCCGCAACCTCGGGTACAACGCCGAGGTCAGCAGCGCGGTCCGGATGCACGCATAAAGTCAAAGCACTTAATGCCCGACGGCGGCCCGCACCGTGAGATGCGAACCGCCGTCGAGCGCGCTGCTGGACCGGCTAGCCCACGCTAGACAGGCGTGCCTGAGCGGCGCGGGATACATCGCCGAGCCAGTACGCACTGGGTTTAGGGGTGCGTTCCTGGGTGGCAAGGTCCACGGCGATGAGGCCGAACTTCGGGCGATAGCCGAAGATCCATTCGAAGTTATCGAAGGCGGTCCAGGCGATGTAGCCGCGAACGTCGATGCCATCGGCCAGGCAGGACTCAACCCCTGACACTGCGGCCTTGAGGTACTCCAGCCGCTGGGCATCGTCCTCGGTGGCCAGCCCGTTCTCCGTGACCATGACGGGGATCTGCGCGATCCGGTTGGCTTCACGGATGGTCACTTCGAGTGCCTGGGGGTAGATCTCCTCGCCCATCTGGTTGGTAGCTACACCCTCGGGAGCAGGTGCCACGCCGTCGGGCCCGAAGACGGTCCGGCCATAGGTCTGGATGCCCACGAAGTCATCGCCGCGCGACGCCTCAAGGAATCGTTCGTTGACGTCACGTCGAACCTGATCGGCGACTTCCTGGCCGCCGTCGGACGCTTGAATGTCGGAGTTCGCGAGGGTCCACCCGACCATGAGATCAGGCCGACGGGCCTTGATCACGTCCCGCGCGGCGCGGTGGGCCGCGAGCTTGATGTCGAACCCGGCGTCGGACACCGTGAACTGGAAGGGAGCTACCTTGCTCGCCTCGATACCCAGACGCTCCGCGGCCGCCGCCCAAACCGGCACCTCCGCGCGTCGCTCCGCCGGTTCGCCGCCGATGCCCAAGGCCTTGAGGAGCCAGGGGAGGTTGGGTTCGTTGAGTGTGCAGGCAACGCCGATGAGGTCTCCGAGATGTTCTGTGACGCGGTCGCAATAACGGGCAAAGCGATCCGGAGTGGCCGCGTCCTCCCAGCCTCCTGCGGCGAGGAGCCACTTCGGTGAGGTGAAGTGGTGGTAAGTGACTACGGGCGTCAGGCCATGCTCGTGGCATGTTTCGAGCATGCGGCGGTAGTGGTCCAGCTCGGCCACTGAGAAGTACCCCTCTTCAGGCTCAATGCGGGCCCACTCCAGGGAAAACCGATAGCTGGTGAAGCCCAGGGAGGCGATCAGCGCAATGTCCTCGCGGTACCGGTGGTAGTGATCGACGGCGTCACCGGAGGGCTCGGCGAATATCGTGCCGGGGAGGTGCTCGAGGAACCAGGTGTCGTTGTTGGTGTTGTTTCCCTCTACTTGGTGCGCTGCCGTGGCGACGCCCCAGAGGAAGTTCTCGGGAAAATGCTGGGAGTTGGTCATGGATGTCCTTTCTGCGGCCGCGCAGGGCGGCGCCCGCACCTGGGGCGGCGTTGCCTGGCGGGTGACACCACCATAGTGCAAACCTATTCCACTTTGGAATAGGTTTGCATGTATTCCTTTGCCATAATGGAAAAGGAATCTGGGATAGCCTCGTGGCAGGGCTCAGCCGCGAGAGGCAGAAACATGACTGGGAAGGCAGCGACATGACTGAAACGACGGCCCGGCAGCCCGCACGCAGCGGCCGCCGAGCCCCCTACGTGAACGGTGAGCGCAAGAGGGCCGAGCTGGTTGACGCTGCGTTCGCGGTTTTCGCCGACAAAGGTTTCCAGCTGCTCTCGATACGCCAGATCGCTGAGGAAATCGGAACGAGCCATACCGCGCTGCGGCACCATTTCGGGAGCAAGGACGCCCTGTTGGAAGCTGTACTCGTTCGCCGCGAAGAGCGGGAGGGCCCCTGGCGCCGCGAGCTGCTCAAGGACAAAGGCCTGCTGGAAACCGTGCCCGAGGTCATGCGCAACAATTCGCACATCCGCGGCGTCATCCAGCTCGACGCAACCCTCCGGGCCGAGGCCGTGCGCCCGGACCACCCCGCGCACGAGTTCATCCGCCGCCGCGATGCGGAGATTATCGCTTCGATCCATGCCGAGCTCGAGCGGGAAATCGCTGCCGGACGCGCGGCCGCGGACCTCAATCCCGGAATTGTCGCCAGGCAGATCGCCTCCCTCATCGAGGGCGTGCAACTTGCCTGGCTCTACGACGATTCCGTGGACATGGCAGCCCATCTGGAAGAGTTCCTGCAGCTGCTCAAACCCAGGATTATCCTGCTTTAGTTATTGCGGTGTGCAGGGACAAGGCCCGGTTCGTAGCTTTCGAGCCCGATGCTTGCCCTCACCAGCGCCCGGAGTTCGGGCAGGCCACCGCTAACGGCACCGGCTGCACGCGCCTGTACCAGTGACGTTGCCAAGCGCCGTAGCTTCCACGGGACCGGCAACAACTTTCTTGCCCGTGGCATCGGCGGTGAGCTGGCAAAGCAACCTGTTTTGGGAGCCGCCGCCCACGATATGGACCACCGAGGTCCGCTTGCCGGACAGTTCTTCGGCGCGCGCCAGTGTCCTGGCGTAGGCGGCCGCGAGGCTGTCCAGGATGCAGCGCACGACGGCGGCCGGCCGGTCCGGTAGCACCTCACCGGTGGCGCGCACTGCGGCCCGGATACGGTCCGGCATGTTGTCCGGGGCGATGAACGCGGGGTCGTCGGCGTTGATCTGCAGCCCGCCCGGCGGGATGACCGCGGCAGCCTCGAGGAGCGCGGCGAGTTCCTGGGGGTGTCCTTCGGCTTCCCAAGTGCGCAGGCATTCGCTGAGCAGCCACAGCCCGCCTACGTTGCGCAGGTAGCGGACGGTTCCGTCCACGCCGCGTTCGTTGGTGAAGTTGGCGAGCCGGCTGGCTTCGCTCAGGACCGGGCTGTCCAGTTCCACGCCTACCAGGACCAGGTCCCGGAAGAGATGTAGGCGAAGTCTTCTTCTGAGGCCGGCACCCCGGCAATGGCCGAGGCCGTGTCGTGGGAGCCCACTGCCACCACTTTGGTATCCGCCGGCAGTCCCGTGCGCGCTGCCATCTCCGCCAGCAGGGTGCCCACGGTGTCGCCGGGCTGGATGATGGCCGGGAACAGGGTTTTCGACAGGCCGAGGGGCTTGAAGAACCCGGTGGCCCACTCCCCCGCGACCGCGTCGAATAGGCCTGTAGTGGAAGCATTCGTGGCCTCGGTGCGGCGGGCCCCGGTCAGTTTGAAGGCGATGAGATCGGGAATCAGGAGAGCCTGCAGGCCCTTGAGTTCCGGCTCGTTTGGCAGCTGATAAATCGTGTTGAACTGCAGGAATTGCAGCCCGGTGGTCTCATACAGCCGTTCAAGGCCGAGGGTACGGTGGACCCATTCAACGGCGGCCCGGCCGCGTTCGTCGCGGTAACTGAAGGGCTGGGCCCGCAGGGCGCCGGAGGCGTCCACGAGTCCGTAGTCCACAGCCCAGGTGTCGATGCCGATGCTGGTGATCCGCTCACCGCTTGCGGCGGCCGTTTCAGCGGCCGCCGCAAGTCCCGTGAGCACCTCCTGAAACAGGGCGTCGAAGTCCCAGTGGAGCCCGCCGTCGAGCTCTACAACACCGTTGGGGAAGCGGTGCACTGTTTCCAGCGACACCGTTTTCTTTCCCGTCGCGGCGGAGCCCACGCGGCCGAGCATGACCCGCCCGGAGGAGGCTCCGATGTCGACCGCGGCGAACAACTGCCCGCTCATCGCAGGAAGGCTGCGGCGACGCCAGCGTCCACCGGGATGTGCAGGCCCGTGGTGTGCGATAGCTCGTTGCTGGTCAGCACGGCGGCCGCGTTGGCGACGTGCTCGGGCAGGACTTCGCGCTTGAGCAGGGTGCGCTGGGCGTAGTACTTGCCAAGCTCCTGCTCGTCCACGCCGTAGACGGCGGCACGCTTGGCGCCCCAACCGCCGGCGAAGATGCCCGAACCGCGGACCACGCCGTCGGGGTTGATGCCGTTGACGCGGATGCCGTACTCGCCCAGTTCCGCAGCCAACAGGCGCACCTGGTGGGCCCTGGTCCGCTTTCGTGGCCGAGTAGGCGATATTGTTCGGGCCGGCGAACACCGAGTTCTTCGAGGAAATGTAGACGATGTCCCCACCCAGGCCCTGGTCGATCATGACCTTGGCCGAAGCCTTGGACACCAGCGAAGGATCCCTTGGCCATGACGTTGTGCTGCAGGTCCCAGTCCTTCTCGGTGGTTTCCAGGAGCGGCTTGGAGATGGACAGGCCCGCGTTGTTCACGATCAGGTCCAGTCCGCCGAAAGCGAGGACGGCTTCCTGGATGGCGGCAGCGATCTGGGCTTCGTCGGTCACGTCAGCCTGGACGCCCAAAGCGACGTCGGAACCGCCGAGTTCGGCGGCAACAGCCTGCGCGTTCTCCAGGTTCAGGTCCGCGATGACCACGCAGGCGCCCTCCGCGGCCAAGCGGGTGGCGATGGCCTTGCCGATGCCCGACGCCGCACCGGTCACCAAAGCGATGCGCGTGGCGTGCGATTTCGGCTTCGGCATGCGGGCCAACTTGGCTTCCTCGAGGGCCCAGTACTCGATCCGGAACTTCTCGGATTCCTCGATCGGGGCATAGGAGGAGATCGCCTCGGCACCGCGCATCACGTTGATGGCATTGAGGTAGAACTCGCCTGCGACGCGGGCGGTTTGCTTGTCCTTGCCGTAGGAGAACATTCCGACGCCGGGGATCAGGACGATGGCCGGGTCGGCACCGCGCAGGGCGGGGCTGTTTTCGTCGGCGTGGCGGTCGTAATACTCCTGGTAATCCTCACGGTAGGCGGTGTGGAGTTCTTTCAGGCGCGCCACGGAATCCTCGATCGAGGCGTCGGCGGGCAGGTCCAGGACCAGGGGCTTGACCTTGGTGCGCAGGAAATGGTCCGGGCAGGACGTTCCCAGGGCGCCCAGACGTGGGTGCCCGGATCCTTCGAGGAACTCCAGGACACGCCCGTCGTCGCTGAAGTGTCCCACCTGTGGTTTGTCCGCCGAAGCGATGCCGCGGATGACCGGGGCCAGCGCGGCCGCTTTGGCTTTGCGCTCGGCCTCGGGCAGCGGGGCGTAGCCGGGCAGTGCGGGCCCGAAGGGATCGTTCCTGCCGTGATCCTTGATGTACTGCTCGGCCTGTTCGATGATCCACAGGGAGTTGGCTTCGGCTTCCTCGCTGGTGGCGCCCCACGCGGTGATGCCGTGGCCACCCAGGATGGTGCCGATTGCCTGCGGGTTCGCTTCCTTGATCGCTGCGATGTCCAGACCCAGCTGGAAACCCGGGCGACGCCAGGGAACCCACACCACCTTGTCGCCAAAGATCTTGGACGTCAGGGCCTCCCCGTCCACCGCCGTCGCAATCGCGATGCCCGAGTCCGGGTGCAGGTGGTCAACATGCGCGGCATCTACCAGCCCGTGCATGGCGGTATCGATCGACGGCGCTGCGCCGCCCTTGCCGTGCAGGCAGTAATCGAACGCGGCCACCATCTCGTCCTCGCGCTCCACGCCCGGGTACACGTCCTTGAGTGCCTTCAGCCGGTCCATCCGCAGCACGGCAAGATTCTCGGCCTTCAGCGTGCCAAGGTCCCCGCCGGACCCCTTCACCCAAAGCAGCTCGACGTCCTCCCCCGTGACCGGATCCGTCTCGAACCCCTTGGCCGAGGTGTTTCCTCCTGCGAAGTTGGTGTTCCGCTTGTCCGCGCCCAGGCGGTTTGAACGGGAAATCAAGTGTTCAACAGTCTTGTTCATGGTCCTTATGCGCCCCATCCGGCCTGCTGGCCGCCCGCGCGGTCCTCGTTGATCTTCTTCTGGTAGCCACTGGCCTTGAACGCCGCCATGGGATCGGCCGGGAGGCCCCGGGATTCACGCCACTCGGCCAGGACCGGACGGACATCGGTATAGAACGCATCGTTGAAGATACCGTTGGCGGCCAGGACATCGCCCGCGCGCTGCGCCTCGGCCAGCGCGGCGCCGTCGATAAGCAACGCCCGGGCAGTCATTTCCTGCACGTTCAGCACCGACCGGATCTGGCCCGGGATCTTTTCCTCCAGGTTGTGGCACTGATCCAGCATCAGGGCGACGCCGGACTCTTTACCGAAGCCACCGCCGCGAATGACCTCATGCATGATCCGGAACAACTGGAACGGATCCGCGGCACCGACAATCAGGTCATCGTCCGCATAGAACCGGGAATTGAAATCGAAGGAACCGAGCTTGCCCAGGCGCAGCAACTGCATGACGATGAACTCGATATTCGTCCCCGGGGCGTGGTGGCCGGTGTCCAGGCAGACAAACGCCTTCTCCCCCAGCGCCAAGGTCTGGGCGTAGGACGTACCCCAGTCCGGGACGTCGGTGTGATAAAAAGCCGGCTCGAAGAACTTGTACTCCAGCACCAGGCGCTGCTCGTCACCGAGCGCGGCGTAGATTTCCTGCAGGGATTCGGCGAGGCGGTCCTGGCGGCCGCGCATGTCGTCCTGGCCCGGGTAGTTGGTACCGTCTGCAAGCCAGACCTTCAGGTCCCGGGAGCCGGCGGCGTGCATGATCTCAAGGCACTCGAGGTGGTGGCCGATCGCCCGGCGGCGGACCGCGGGGTCGGAGGAAGTCAGCGAGCCGAACTTGTACTCATCATCCTGGAACGTGTTGGAGTTGATCGTGCCCAGGCCCACGCCCAACTCCGCGGCGTACTCGCGCAGCGCGGAGTAATCATCCACCTTGTCCCAGGGAATGTGCAACGCCACCGTCGGCGCCAACCCGGTCAGTTCGTGGACCTTCGCGGCGTCCGCCAGCTTCTCCTGGATAGTCCGCGGCGTGCCGGGCGTGCCGAACACCTTGAAGCGGGTGCCCGAATTGCCATAGGCCCAGGAGGGAACCTCAATGGCCAGCTCCCCGAGGCGGCCCAGCGCCGTTGCAATGTGGTTCATCGGTGAATCTTTCTCTGGTGGTGGCGAGTCTTCAAAAATCCGGGACCCAAAGAAGAACTACTTTCTTTGAATCGTTTCATTGTTACGATTCAAAGTACTCTGGGAATCGGACGGGTGTCAAGAAGATCCGCCCGTCCTCCCGCGGATCCCGGCGATCCGCGAGATTGGTACCACTCGGAACGGAAGAATATGACGCGGGCAGCAAGCATCAAGGATGTCGCCAACCACGCCCGGGTTGCCGTCGGCACTGTGTCCAATGTCCTGAACAACCCGGACAAGGTCGCAAAGAGCACCAAGGAAAGGGTGCTCCTGGCCATCGACGAACTCGGCTTCATCCGCAACGACGCGGCACGGCAGTTGCGTGCCGGGCATAGCCGCACCATCGGCGTCGTGGTCCTGGACGTCGGCAACCCCTTCTTCACATCCGTGGTGCGTGCCGCCGAGAGCGCGGCGGAGACGCATGGAAGCGCCGTGCTCCTTGGAGACAGCGGGCACGATTCGTACCGGGAATCCCATTACATTGACCTCTTCCAGGAACAGCGGGTCCAGGGTCTGCTCATCTCGCCAGTCGGTGACGTCACCGAGCGCTTGAATCTCCTGAGGGAACGTGGCATCCCGGCAGTCCTGATGGACCGGCTTGCCGATGGCACCAACTACAGTTCGGTGTCCGTTAACGACGTCGAAGGCGGGTACCTCGCGATCAAGCACCTGCTTGATGTCGGCCGCCGTCGCCTCGCGCTCGTGACCGGCCCGACGTCGGTGCGGCAGTTCGCGGACCGCTTGGAGGGGGCGCGGCGCGCCGTCGCGGAAGTCCCCGAATCGTCCCTTGAGATTATTGAATGCAAAGGCCAGACCGTTCTAGCGGGACGCGGCGTAGGAGACTCGCTGGTGGAACGCAGTGCGGAGCAGCTGCCGGACGGGATCTTCTGCACCAACGACCTCCTCGCCCTTGGGGTCATGCAATCGCTCGCCATGACGCACCGGATACGAATTCCGGAAGACATCGCCCTCATCGGCTACGACGACATCGACTTCGCCGCCTCGGCAGTCGTGCCGCTCTCCTCGATCCGGCAACCAACCGAGGCCATCGGCCGGACAGCGATCCAACTCCTGATGGAAGAACTCAACGCCCCGGACTCCAAACGACGGACCGTGGTCTTCACCCCGGAACTCGTGATCCGGCAAAGCACTTAAGGCGTGGGGTATCCACGCTGGGCTTTCGTCGCAGTGAAGGATGTAATTAGAGGTCTGCCGCGAAGGGTGGGACAAGGTTCGGCGGGAGGGGCTGGCTGTCGCTGATGGTTATGTCGGTGAACTCAGCGAAGCCATGAGGGCTTGTACCGCTGCTTACCAGCGCGTAGTGCGTGGCAACGAACCATTCTGCGGCCTCGGCGGAAAGCAGCCGTGCGCTGCCTGTACCGATTTCGAGGTGATGGCCGCTGCTTGAGGCGCGGAAACTGTAGGCGACGGGCCTGGCTTCTACTTCCAACGTAATCGGCCCGTCACCCGGAAACGGCAGGGTTTCTTCCGTAATCAGGTCATCGGCCTGTCGTCGGAAACGCAACTTGCGCGTGTTCCCCTGGTTTTCGACCACGACGAAGTAATTGTGGCGTCGGTCGGTGTACACGCCTATCCCGGCCTTGGCCTCTGCGCAGTTGGTCACGGTTGCTCGGAAGACCTGGTCATCGGCTGACTGCGCACGGAACAAGGCACCCGTCGGGGCCGACGTCGTCCATGGCTCGGCTCCTGCAGGAAGCCTGATGGCGGCTTCCCGGACGCTTGCCGTCTCCCCAGCGGGGCCGAGAGTTGTCCATCCGTTGAGCCAAAGGCCTTCGTGGGCAACCAAGGGGCGGTCATTGCCAACAGGGAGCGGGGCGTCGGTGAACTGAAGTTCGGTGGTGCCGTTCCGGCCGATAATCGGCCAGCCGTCGTGGGTCCACGTGACCGGTGTCAGGAAGGTCTCCCGCCCGATGTTGTGGTGATGGGACAGCGGAGCATGCCGCGTCCCCAGGGACACAGCCCACCAATTGCCGTTGGAATCGTCGAACAGATCGGCGTGGCCGACGCTCTGGATGGGGTGCCCAACCCTGTCGCGGTGGCTGAGGATGGGGTTGTGCGGAGCAGGCTCAAAAGGACCCCACGGAGACCGGGAGCGGCCGATGCTCTGCAGATGCCCTTTCCAACTGCTTCCCTCGGCCGCGGTGAGGTAGTACCAGTCTCCGCGCCTGAAGAGATGCGGTCCTTCGATGTCGTTGGTGAGGAAGCCGCCGCCCGAGGTCAGTGCCCGAAGCTCGCCGATACTGCCAGTGGCGATATCGATCTCGGCCTGGACGATCGGCCCGAGGCTGCCGTCTTCCCGGCCGAAGTCGAGGCTTCGTCGTGTGTAATACCAGGTTCCGTCCTCGTCACGGAACAAAGACGGATCGAAAGCCTCCTCGTCGACCCATGTCGCGTCGGACCATTCCGCAGGGTCTTCGGCGGTGACGTAGAAGTTGCCTTGGCCCTTGTGCGCGTTGGTGCAAGCGAGGTAGAACCGGCCGTCATGGTGGCGAAGGGTGGGCGCGAACAGTTCCACCGGCCCCGGTCTGCCGTCGCGGCGGTATTGTGCGGGCCGCGCGACGGCGTGGCCGATGATGCGCCAGTTCACCAGGTCGGTCGAGTGCCGGATCGGAATCCCGGGAAGCATCCCGAAGCTGCTGGTAGCCAGAAAGTAGTCATTCCCGACGCGGACGACACTAGGATCGGGCGCGTGGCCGGCGACGACGGGGTTCGTATAAGAGGGCATGGGCTACTTCACCTTTCGGATCGGCAGGATGAGCAGTGCTCCGATAAGGCCCGCCACAGCGCCGGCGCCGAAGAGAGAAGTGAAATTCTGCGGGTTCGCCGCGGAGGCGCCGAGCGCAAGCAGTGCGGGCGCTATTGCCGGGACGATCGAGGTGGGGAGCGAGTTTGCCAGGTTCATGATGCCGAGGTCTTTTGCGGTGTGCTCGGGGTTCGGCAGGACCTGGGTGACGAGGGCGAAATCCACCGCCAGATAGACGCCTTGGCCCAGGCCGATCACTGCAACAGCCAGAAGGAATGCCGTGAAGGACGGCGCGAGAGCCACGAGAACAAGGCCCGAGGCGAAGATCATTGCAGCGGCAATGACGAACGGCTTGCGTCGGCCCACCTTGTTCGAAAATTTGACGGCAAAGGGCGCGAACAGCATCGAGGAGCCGGTGCCGATGAGCGATGAGAGGAAAATCGAACTTCCCACGGTCTCGGGTGCGATGTGCAGGGACATGATGAGGTAGAAAGCCTGGTAGGCGTTGACTGAGGCGATGCCGAAGAAGATCAGAAAGCGGCTCCACCACACCCACGCGTAGCTCGGATTCTTGCGCGGATTGACCCAGAAGGTGCCGAAGAAATCTTTCCGGGCGAAGTGCGGGCGATCCCCGCGGCCGAGCAGGCGGTCCTTCATGATAAAGGCCAGGGCTAGCGTCGCTACGACAGCAAGCCCTGCGGGCAGAAGCACCATGGCGGTCAGGTTCGGCTCTACAGACTGGGCCAGGAACAACCCTAAGAGTGCGCCGATTGGCGATCCGAGGCCGATAACGGCCGAGGGGGTGCCTCGACGGCTCGGCTGGTACTGGTCCGGAATGATCGCGGAGCAGGCACTGAGGGCGGCTACTGCCCCTACCGAGGTGGCAACGAAAGCCAGAGTAAGCCCCATGGTGCTGGTGGCCGTCACTGTCAGGACGGCGCCGAGGGCGAGCAGAAGGGAACCGGCAACCAGATAGGGACGACGCCGGCCGAGCCGGGACACGGTCCGGTCACTGAACCTTCCAATGACGGGCGCAGCGACGAGGGACGCGATACTGCCTACGCCGACGGCGATCGAAAGCACAGTCGTCCCGTTGGCGGGGTCAATCTCAGCCGCTTTGAGAGCGAGCATGAGCACTGCGTTGGAGATCAGCGCACCACTGACGGCAACGACGGCCAGTGCGAAGATGGCCAGGAAGCCGAAGCCTGGATTCCGCCAGCGACCTGGTGGCGGGACTGGGCCGGGTGCGTCGGCTGTAGACCGATCGGCATGGTTGGGGGCCTTGACGGCGGAAGTGGTCATGGAAAACTCCTTTGTTTCTCCAAATGGATGGTCAGGGTTCATCTCAGACGAGCGAGGTAGCCGGGACGTGGATTCGGTGTCGGCTGGTGCCCGGCGGAAGCGGCACCTCGCCGTCGGACGTGATCAGGCGCGCCTCGATCTGGAAAGGAATCGAGACGCTGAGCTCCGCGCCGCCGTCGTGCAGATCCCATTCGACGGCGATCGTCCCGTAGGGGGTATCGAGGTGGGCACTTACATGATCCAGGCCGCACTCGAAGTCAGGCTCGACAACCACGCTCCGGTAACCGGGAGACGTCTGACGTATGCCTGCGAGGCGCCGGAAGAACCAGTCGTCCACGCAGCCGAAGGCGTAATGGTTGAACGAGACGGCGCGGACCGAGCCGTCGGGGGCTATGGCGTCCCATGCCTCCCAGATCGAGGTCGCCCCCCGGTCCACTTGATAAAGCCACGAGGGCAGTTCGGACTGCCACAGGAGGTTGCGGGCCAGATCGCGGTGGCCGGTGTCCCACAGCGCGTCGAGCAGGTGCGGGGTGGAAAGGAAACCGGTGTCGAGCCGCCCGCCGTTCTCCGTGACGAGCGCTGCGAGGTGCTCCGCCATCCGGTCGCGCAGCGGCTCGGGAACCATGGCGAACGCGATCGCGAGAACGTAGAGGCCCTGCAGGTGAACAGGTAGCCGGCCGTCCCCATCGATATATTCTTCGCAGAACGCCTTACGCACCGCCGCTGCCCGGCGTGAGAAGTCGACGGCGTCGTCGTCCTTGCGAAGGACGCGCGCGGTCCGTTCCGCGAGAGTGAGAGTCTGGGCCTGGAACATCGGTGCGACCAGTTCGGCGGTGAGGGCCGGGGCGATCCCGATTGCTTCGTGGAGCGGCCGTCCAGCGAGGGTGCTCGGCGTGAGCCAATCGCCGAAGTGGGCTCCGGCGTTATAGAGGAGGGCTTGGCGTCCGCGGCGCTCATGGGAGAGGCTGTCCCCTGTCAGGCTTGCCGGAAGCTCCGTCGCGGCCTGGCGCTGGTATTCGATCCACCGGCACATTGCATCGTAGTTTTCCTCGAGGACCCGCAGGTCCTCGTAACGTTCGTAAAGGGTCCACGGGACGATCGCGATGGCGTCGCCCCACCCGGCGGAGGACACAATTGCCCCCAAGCCCGATCCGGTTTCAGCCTCTTCGGCGTCGAACGGCGAGCGCGGCGAGTAAATGGGTACCTGGCCGTCGGGGAGCTGGTCCGCCCGGAGGTTGCGCAGCCAACGGGTAAGGAAGGGCGCAACCCGCGCGTTGTTCGCGGCGGCGGGCGCGTAGGCGGCTATGTCGCCGGTCCAGCCTGCCCGCTCGCGCTGCGGGCAGTCCGTGGGGACAGAGAGGAAATTGGCACGCTGGCTCCAGAGGACGTTTTCGTGCAGGCGATTGAGCCGCTCATCCGAACTGTGGAACCCGCCCGCGGCTTCGAGGTCGCTGGCGATGACAATCGCCGCGAGCTCGTCGCGGGTCGGCTGCACGGCGAGCCCCCGGAGCCGGGCGTAGCGGAATCCATGGAAGGTGAACGTGGGCTCGAAAGTCTCACCCCCGGGCAGGCCCGCCGCGATGTAGACATCCGTCTGCTCCTTGTTGATCCCGTCGATGTTGATGAACCATTCACCGTGGGCGTCAAGTGTCTCAGTATGTTCGATCGTGACGGTCTGACCCCGCTCGGTGTAGGGAAGGGTGAGCCGGACCCGTCCGGCGATCACCTGGCCGAAGTCCACCACAAAGCCTTCATCGGGCGAGCCGGTCACCAGAACTGGGTCAACCGTTGCAACCCGCCGCACTGGTTCGCCACTGAACGGGACGATCCGGGCACTGGCTTCATCGCCAACAGCGGCGGGCCACCACTGACGATCGTCGAAAGCGGGCCGGTCCCAGTCCGCTGGCTCGGCCCGACGGTCGAAATACTCGCCCACGAAAAGGTCTGCGTAACGCCAGGGTCCGGCCGAGCAGCGGACCTCCGGTCCGGAGAGGACGACGGCGGAGCTTCCGTCGTCGTATTCGAGGTGTACCTGCCAGATGGCCGAGGTCAGATCTCCCCACTGTGCGCTCGAGCCCGTGAGCCCGATGCGACCCGCCCACCAACCGTCGGCGAGAGCGAGGCCAAGGGCATTGCCGCCGACGCTAAGCAAGTCTGTGACGTCATAGCACTGGGCCGAGAGACGGTGGGTGTAGCTATCGAAGCCCGGAGCGAGAACCTGATCGTCCGCCTCGGCTCCGTTCAAGCGCAGCGAATACGAGCCACGGGCCGTAACGTACGCGCGGGCCCGGGCTAGGCCTTCCCCGACGATGAACTCCTGCCGCAGCAGTTGCACCGGGCGCAGCCGGTCCTCGGGCGCAGCCTCCGGCTTTCGGCCCATGATCCAATCATTTAACGACCACCGTTCAACCTGGCCACTCTCCTGCGGCGGGGTCACCCACTGCGCCAGCCAGTCGCCGTCGTGCAGGAGGCCGGTCTCAAATCGGGACGATGTCCAGTCTCCCGGAGCGGGGCTATCCTCGGCCCAGGCCCGGACCCGCCAGATGTAGGCCGTATTGGACCGCAGGACCTCACCGTCGTACTGGATCAGCACGCTCTCGGGGCTGTCCATCCGGCCGGTCGCCCACACGCAACTTCCGGCCCGGTCCTCGACTTCAATCTCATAGGCATTTTGCCGGGCTTCCTCAGGAACCCAGGAAAAGCGGGGGCGCGCGGTGTCGAGGCCCAAGGGCTCAACCAAATGCTCGACGCGCACGCCGGTGCACCGGATGGAAGACATGGAAAGCTCCTTTGCTTCTGCCACCAAAGGCAATGGTGGGGATGGCCACGTGGGCTAGCTCAAGGGTAGGAGACAAAAACAATGTGCGCAAGGTTTTTATCGTGTTTGTTATCCGGTTGCTCTGTAAATCGGTGTCTAATGGGGGCATGAGACAAAGGCGGAAGACCGGAAGTTACGGGGTAGGGCGGGAGCGGCGGGAGGCGATCTTGGAAGCGGCATCAGCGAAATTTGCCGAGTCCGGCTACCACCGCACCCCCATGTCCCGGATCGCGGAGGACGTCGGCCTCACCCAAGGTGGCCTGATGCACCACTTCCCTTCCAAGCAACACCTGCTCATCGCCGTGGCAGAGCGGCGGCTCCTTAATACCGCCAGATGGTGGGAGGAACTTGGTGAGGACCTCGACGGTCTTGAGGCATTCCGGGAGATCGTGCGCAGCACCGAAAGGCTCTTGGCCGAACCTGGCCTCATCGAGCTCTTCGTCGTCGTCTCGGCCCAGGCAGCCGATGCCGACAGCCCGGCGAAGCATCTCTACGCAGAGTGGTACGAGCGGGCGATCGCCGGCGTCGAGTCCCGCCTGGTTCAAGCCGCGGCAGCCGGGCACCTCAAATCCGGACGCGACTACCGCGCAATCGCCGAAGAGTGCATCGCCGTCAGCGACGGCCTCCAGCTGCAATGGGTCATCTCTGACGGGAAGCTCGATCTGGTCGGCCGCGTACGCGCCTTCGCAGAACGCCTCGCGGAGGACCTCTCAGTCGATACGGCCCATCGCGCCTGAGCATCCCGTACGGCGCCTGGAGCGCACGCCGGAAGACGAGTTTTTTGGATTGAGGTTTCATATGTTCGACGTGATCATTTAGCGGCGGCGCCCCGACGGGGATGATGCTGGCCAGCGAATTGCGGCTGAACAACGTAAACGTGCTCGTGCTGGAGAAGGACGCGGAACCGGTCAAGGCGGTCCGCTCGCTCGGCCTGCACCCGCGCAGCATCGAAATCATGGACCAGCGCGGGCTGCTGGAGCGATTCCTAGCACACGGGCAGCAGTATCCCGACGGCGTCGGCCGCTTCGCCGGGATCGCCCAGCCCCGGCGGCCGGACCTGGACACCGCACACGGCTACATCCTCGGCATCCCCCAGCCCGTCACCGATCGACTGCTGGAGGAGCATGCCCACGAGCTCGGCGCGCAGATCCGCCGCGCCTGCGAGGTAACCGGGATCGAGCAGGACGAGGACGGGGTGGGCATCGAGCTCGCCGACGGCACACGGCTCCGCTCGCGCTGGCTCGTAGGCTGCGACGGCGGACGAAGCCTGGTGCGCAAGCTCCTCGGCATCGGCTTCCCCGGGGAGCCTGCCACCACCGAGTGGCTTCTCGGCGAGGTAGAAGTGACTACTCCGCCGGACGAGTTGGCCGAGGTGGCAGAGAAGGTGCGCAAGACGCACAGGGGCTTCGGCATCGGCCCCGCCGGTAACGGCCTCTACCGCGCAGTCGTGCCCGCGGCTAACATCGCCGAGGATCGCTTGGCCCCGCCGAGTCTGGAGGCGTTCCGAACCCAGCTTCCGGCCTACGCTGGCACCGACTTCGGCGCCCACTCACCGCGCTCGCTGTCCCGGTTCAGCGACGCCACCTGCCTGGCCGAACGATATCGGGTAGGCCGGGTTCTCCTCGCGGGCGACGCGGCGCACGTCCACCCGCCCTGGGTGGGCAGGGAATAGCCAAATGGACGTTATGTAAAACTGAACCCTGCGTATCTCATCAGATGCATCATTTCGGCGTTACCGGTGCCGCGCTGACGTTCCCCTGAAGGCGCATTGACAGCTCCACATCAGGAAGATTCGGCGTAGGTCCGGTCCTGTCGAGATGTCAGCTTTCGCACTCTATGCAGTACGACTGGCCGTTGCTTTCGCGGGCGAGCTGGGACCGGTGCCGGACCAGGAAACAGGAGGCGCAGGTGAATTCGTCCTTGCCCTGCGGGACGAGGGTCAAAGTAGGGCTCGCTGCCCACAGCCGGGGACAATTCTGATGGGTTACCCACCGCTACGGCTGTCGAGGGAGCTGCCCCAACGGCTCCCGATTTCCGGCGTGGATAACCCGAATTGAACCCAAGCGTGGACAGTCTAGAGTTGCCTGGCTTTTTGGGGTCTAAATTTCCTGAAATCGCACGTCGGGGAACCAGCCGATTGGGGCTTTTTTGGGCTCCAGATGCTCGGGGTCGCGGTGTTCTTTCATGTCGCAGTTGTAGAACGGCCCGCGTGGGTTCCAGCAGGACGCCCATGTGGTGGTCTGCGTGGTCCCGCCACCAGACGCTTATCCCGGTTGCAGGGTCGAGGCGCAGGTGCTCCCAGGAACGCCATAAGGCCGCGACGCGCGAGACGGCTTCGGGGTGGAAGTACCACTCGATGCACCACTTATCGATCAGTGGCTGCGGGAAATTCGACAGAGCAGGACTTCGCAGACAGCAACGAGCCTGTCCCTTTGGCCATTGACCTTCGGACAGCCGTAATGCGGTTATCTCGAAGACTTCGCGTCGAAGCGACCGGGGACGTCATCACTCCCGGTCAGCACACCGTGCTGGCGCAGTTGCGCAGAGGACCCCAAACTCTCCGGGAGCTGGCTGAGGGCGAGCACGTGCAGGCACCGTCGATGACCCGGATCGTCAATGCTTTGTCCGAGCATAGTTTCGTAACCCGCACGGATCACCCCGACGAAAAGCGCCAGATACTCGTGACAATCACATCCGCCGGTGAGGATGTCTTCGCAGAGGCTAGCCAGCAACGCACCGCTTGGATGGTCAGGCGGATAGAGTTGCTCAGCGAAGAAGAACGAATAATCCTCAGCCAAGCCGCGCAGATTATGCAGCGGATGAGCGCCAAATGAGCCCGATGTTTCGTTCCCTCAGCAACCGGAACTATAGATTGTGGGTTGGCGGATCGCTGGTATCCAACATCGGGACGTGGATGCAACGCGTTGCACAGGACTGGCTGGTCCTTACTGTTCTTACAACCAACTCCGGTACTGCCGTAGGTTTCACCACGGGGCTGCAGTTTCTCCCGATTCTCATTCTGGGTCCATATGCTGGCGTTCTCGCGGACCGCTTCAGGAAGCGCTTGATTCTCATCTGGACGCAGACTGCCATGGCCCTCTGCGGCTTGATCGTGGGACTTCTGGTCGTGGCCGGGGCGGCGCAGCTTTGGCACATCTACGCAGCTGCGCTCGGTCTGGGGATTGCCAGCGCTATCGACGGACCAACCCGGCAAGCTTACGTGTCAGAACTCGTGGATAGGGAAGACGTTGCCAATGCGGTGTCCCTCAATTCGGCATCTTTCAACACCGCGCGGCTCACAGGCCCGGCCTTAGCCGGTGTCCTCATTGCATGGATCGGAAGTGGGCCCGTCTTCCTTCTTAGTGCGGCCAGCTTTGCAGCGGTATTACTCTCACTATGGCGGATCCGCCCCAATGAATGTGCCCCATTTTCCCCCACGTTCCGTCGCAGGCGCCAGATATCCGAAGGCCTGAACTATGTACGCCAACGTCCGGATCTGGTACTCATTCTCTGGATGGTCGGATTTATTGGAGCCTTCGGAATGAACTTCCCAATCACCAATGCGCTAATGTCGACTGCCGAGTTCCGGGTAGGACCTGGAGAATTCGGGCTGCTGGGGTCGCTCATGGCAGTTGGCACTTTGGGTGGGGCCCTCCTTGCAGCTCGCAGGTCCGGCCCCCGGCTACTGCACCTGATCGGAGGCGCCGTTGCACTGGGGCTGTGCTCGTTCGTTGCCTGCCTGACGCCGACTTTCTGGCTCTATGCAGCGATGATGATCCCCGTGGGCCTAGCATCCATCACCTTCGTAAATAGCTGCAACACCAGCATCCAGCTTTCCACAGACGGAGAATTCCGTGGCAGGGTCCTTGCCTTCTACCTTGCGATTAGTCAGGGGGGGACTGCCCTTGGGGCGCCGCTGATGGGATGGATCGGCACCGAATTTGGTGCACGCTGGTCGATCGGCATAGGCGGAGCTGTGGTCATGATTACGGGAGTCGTCGCACTGATAGTGGTGAGTGGCCGGAGCCCACTCCCGTTCAAATCACAAGTCGTGAATGCACTTTCCCTCCGTCGGGCAACCCGCTAAGCCTAAGGCCGAGAGAGCACCATCGACCCGGTAACGCAACCTATCCAGCTAGCCACTGGAGCATCCCCTGTTCTCGCGCGAGGCGGGAAGGCCTGAGCGACACTTTTGGTCGCCTCCGACACCGCGTTTACCACCCAGGACATGTCTGAATTAAGCACACCCCAAACTGACGTCAGGGTGAGCCAATTTTTCATGTCAGGAAAGGGTGGTCGGAAGAGTTGATTGACACCCGACGGTCCAGGGTCTCAGACTCCAACCGGACACTATCCCCTTTGAGGGCGACATCGGCCGCGAAACCCTCGACCAGTAAAAGATCGATTGGTGTAGACCGACGCCTGTTGATCACCCGTGAATCTGCCCCACCTGTCGGCGCGACGACAGGTGGGGCAAAGAAGCTGAGAAGGCGTAGGTGACCGGCCGCAAGTCTCTCTCTGCGCAGCCGGCCAGATGGCGACAGTGTGTTCGAGCCACGTGTTATAAGGCGACATCCTGCACGTCCACCGCCCCCGCGCACACCTCTACCGGTTCGCCCGCACCAAAGTAACGAAACGTCGCCAAACAGGCACTGCAACCTTCATTTCATCATTCACACCTCTGGCATCCAAGGTCGAACCGTGAGCGCCGACTCACGGCGCGTCATGTCGTCCTTTGACTCGCCGTTCATGAAGGAACGTGATCGGAAAAGTTTGCGAGGAATGTGGCGAGCGGTTCGAGCCGTCGCGCAAAACACAACGGTTCTGCGCGACGCGATGCGCCAATCGGCGGCGGGACCGTCGCCGACGGCAACGGATGCACGCGATGACAGTGGCGAGTCTTCAGCCTTTGCCAATCAGCAGGACAGCGTCTGTTCAAACCAGTGGCGTCCGCAAGCCCGCGGCGAGTAGAGACTCCGCAAATCGGCCACTCGATCCGATGACTAGGCGGCTCCAGCAAACCATCGACACCCTCCAAACGGCCCTTCGATCGCAGTCATCGGAACTCGAACTGCTCGAGCGGTCCAACGCCGAGCTGCAGGACCGCGTAGAACTACTGAAAGGAGAAATCACCCGCCTCAAACGGTCCCAGCGATCCAATATCGAAGATCTGGCTCACGTCGCCGCCCGCCTCGTGGCGGTCTGCCAAGCAATAAGCACCGGAC
The DNA here is from genome assembly GCF_043952055.1 of Arthrobacter sp. NA-172. Lineage (NCBI taxonomy): Bacteria > Bacillati > Actinomycetota > Actinomycetes > Micrococcales > Micrococcaceae > Arthrobacter > Arthrobacter sp. NA-172. The sequence continues at coordinate 149,950 of NZ_JBINOT010000002.1, forward strand.
TCGACAGCCCAACTATGGACATTCTGCGGCGCCGCGGATGGATTCGACTCCGCCCACAATCCCCCAGACTCCAGCCATGACCATGTCCATCGCCCGGCTGTCCGCCCAGTCTGGTCTGAAGTACCTGTTCAAGACCACGATGATGGACGACGTCTCCCCCACCCCCGTTGATACGACCACGTACTACATGAAAGCCGGGACACCCCAGGGCTACTGGCTCGGCAGCGGTCTCATCGGCATCAACCGAACATCCGGAGAACCCGTCACCGAAACCGACGCGAAAGCCATCTTCGACCACGCCATCCATCCCGATACCGGTGCTCCCCTGGGCCGTCCGCACAGCCAGCCGACCGTCGTCGAAACAAGACAAGGCCAAACCGAAATGCGCCGGGCAGTCGCTGGTTTCGACTTGACGTTCAGCGTTCCCAAATCCGTCTCTGTGCTCTGGGCAATGAGCCCACGAAGCCTCCAAGACCAAATCTTGCAAACCCATCACGACGCCGTCAGCGCCACCCTGGACTGGCTGGAAGAGCTCGTCATTCACACCCGCGCGGGGCGCAATGGCGTCGCAGGCATCGGCACCTGCGGCGCCATTGCCGCCGCGTTCGACCACTGGGAGTCACGCTCCGGAGACCCGCAACTGCACACCCATATGGTCATCGCCAACCGCATCCAACGGATCACCGACGATGCCTGGGTCACCCTGGACTCAAGGACGCTCTACAAGGCGGCTGTCGCGGCGAGCGAGCACTACAACGGTCTCCTCTTCGACGGCCTCAAACGAGACCTCGGCACCGACACCGATATCCGCGAGCCCGCAGCCACCACCCACAACCCGAGCCCCCAGCTCACGGGCATCGACGACGTCCTGATCCGGGAATTCTCCAACCGCTCCCGCCTTATCGACCAGGAAACCGACCGCCTTGTCGCCGAATGGATCAAGGTCCACGGCAGAAGACCCACCGCAACCCAGACCGTAAAGCTCCGCCAACAGGCCACGCTCTCCACCCGGACCCCCAAGAGCGAAAGCATCGCTCCACTACACCAGCTCTCGGCACGGTGGCGCGCACGGGCAACTGGCAAAGGCTTCGAACCCCAATTCGTGCTGGCAGCCACGGTCCGGGGGTCCCGAACTGCGCCATTCCGCATGTCCGACTTCGCGGCTGACTGGGTAGACGCCGTCGCGAGTCTGACCCGCGATCGTGTGGCTGCCAAACGCGCCACCTGGAACCGCTGGAACCTCCTGGCAGAGGCCGAACGGGTCTGCGCCGCCATCCGCTGCCAAACCCCGCATGACCGCAACGCGCTGATCGACTCCGTCGCAACCGCGGCGGAAAGCCAATCGATTCCCCTCAACGAATACCGCTACAGCGTCCCCGCAAATGCGCGCCCCGATCTCCACTACGGTGCCCGAAGCGTCTTCGACTTCCATGGATCCCGGCTCTACACCGACGCCGGCACCCTCGCCTGTGAGGAGGCCATCCTGGCTGCAAGGAACGACGACGGCGGCCCGGCTATCCGCGCGACTGAGGCCATCAACGCGCTCGCCAACTACCGGCACCGCAGCGCTTTCGGCCTGCATTCCGATCAGAGTGCAGCTTCTGCCGAGGTGCTGTTGAGCGGCAATCGGCTCGATGCCGTCGTCGGTCCGGCCGGCACCGGCAAGACAACGACCCTCGGCGCGGTAAAGGCTGCGTGGGAGGCGGAATTCGGTATCGGCAGCGTAGTCGGACTGGCACCCGCGGCGGCGAGCGCGGAAGTTCTTGGGAGGGAGCTGTCCATGGTCACCGAGAATGTCGCGAAGTGGCTCCACGAATCCGCAGGCGGGGGGGCTGGCAACCGGGCAGGTAGGTTCTTCGATGCCGAAAAGCGGCTGAGCCAATCTTTAACTGCAAATCCCCGGCTGGCGCAGGAAGCCACTCGTCTAGCCGCGGAGCAGAACCGATGGCGGTTCCGCCCAAACCAACTGGTCGTCGTCGACGAAGCTTCTGTGGTCTCTACCCTTCAACTCTCTGCCCTTGTGCAACAAGCTCGGGACGCCGGAGCTAAAGTCCTGTTGGTAGGCGACCCCGGGCAGCTCGACGCCATCGACGCCGGCGGCGTCCTCGGGTGGCTGGATCGCCAGGGAAAGGCTGCACGGCTAACCACCATACGGCGCTTCGAACACACCTGGGAACGAGAGGCTTCGCTGAAGCTCCGGGCCGGGGACTTCTCTGCCGTTAGCGCATACGAGGAGCACCAGCGGATTCAACACGGGACTTATACCGACATGGTCGCTCAGGCCTACCTGAGCTGGCAGTCCGACATGCGCGCGGGCAAGTCGGCCATCCTCATCGCGGCCGACAACGACACAGTCAGCATGTTGAACGAACGGGCCCAAGCCGACCGCGTGGTTCAAGGACTTGTGGACGCCGAACGGGCGGCGCCACTGAGCGATGGGCTCCGTGCGTGCTGCGGTGACACGATCATCGCGCGCCGCAACGATCGCACTGTTTCGGACAGCCACGGTGACTTCATCCGCAATGGCACCCTACTCGACGTCGTACGCGTTGGTCGCCGCGACGGCTCCCTCGTTGCGGTCCGCGGGGATACCGGCGCGACGGTGACGTTGCGCCGTGGCTATGTAGAGTCCTCTGTAGAGCTGGGTTATGCGACGACGGCCCACCGCTCCCAAGGAATCACCGTGGACGCGGGTCATACCGTTGTCACGCAGGGCAGACTGACACGCGAACTGCTATACGTAAGCATGACGCGGGGTCGTCTCGGCAACCACGCTTACGTCAGCGAGAACGATCCCGCGGATCACGAACCTCTGGATCCGGCCTTAAGAGCATCTTGGCAGGAAATCCTGGGCGAGGTACTGGCTGCCGAGGGCGCCGAACGAACCGCCCACGAAGTTGCCGAGCGTGAACGATTGAGCGCAGACAACCTGGAACGGCTCAGCGCCGAATACGACTACCTCGCCCAAATTGCTGCGGACGAGGAGCTGACAAAGACGCTCAAAGTGCTCGCGCCCTCGAGAATCGACGAGTTGAAGCATTCCCCGTCCTGGGGTGCAGTGGCGGCGGCGTGGCGCCGGTCCAATGGAATTAGCCGTCCAAGCGCACAGCGGATCATCGCAAAGGCGTTGGAGACGAGTGGGTCGATGAAGGATGCAACTTCGGTAATCCACTCCCGGCTCCTCAGCTTCGTATCGAGAATGCCCGAGAGCAAGCCAGCACTGATCCCGGACCCGGTTCAAACTGATCGGCCCGACCTCGCCGACATGGTCAGCCAGGTATCCGACCGGATCAGACGCAGGGCGATCAACCTTGCAAAAGCCGCCTTGCTGCAGGACACCGAATGGAAGCGAAACCTCATTGAGAACCTGGCGTCTCAGGACGACACGGGTCCAGTGATTAGCAATGTCGCGGTCTATCGGGACAGATGGGGCATCGACGACTCACCATTGCCGCTCGGGCCGAGGCCGGCGGACCACGAGTGGGAGCGGAAAACGCATTACGAAGCCATTCAGCACTTTATCGACCGGGCGCCCTCACATGAAGTCGAGCATAAACAACCGAGCATTTGGGCAGGAGGCCATATTTCTCATGAAGCCAGCCTTATCAATGTCGGTTGGCAGCTCTAAACTGAACAAGAAGGTAACTCATGGTCTCAAACCCAGTCATTAAGCCGAGAGTCGTGACACCCGCATTGGTACTCGCCAGCGTGGGCGTGGCTATCTTTGCTGCGTTAGCTCTGGCTGTCAGGTGGCCTGAGGGTTCAACCCAGTTACTTCGCTGGGCTAGCTTCCTTATTTGTACGGCCTTGGTCGGCTTGATTTGGCTGGTTCGCGGCCGCCGTCGTCGTGCTTGGCTCTTAGACGCCAAAGAAAAGTGGAATCGTTTCGAGGACGTCAGACGGACGCACGGCACGACCACGGAAATCACCATCCTCAGCGTTGACGCCCTTGAACCTACTGGTTCGTGGATCACCATCAACTGGAACCGTTTCGGCCATGTCCAAACCGCATGGCTGGAAGCGCTGCAAGAACCCATCTGGGCAGGATCGGTCCTGCTAATTTCGCCGGATCCGGCCCAAGTCATGCCCGGGATGCCTTGGCCTGCCACCTACTACCTACAGGCCTCCCACTGCCACGCCTGGGCGCCGGGAACAAAGTACAGCGGCGGCTCGTGAGTGAGCGTGGACTTCACCGCAGACACTGACGGACGGCCGGTCTCACCTGGAATCCTAGGTAAACCCAAGTTGTCTCGAAAGGTTGGTAGCGCTCCGCCGGCGAGGTTCAGGCCGCTTTGACGAGGGGTAGTTCGTCCCAATGGGTGGTGTATCTGGGGGAGAGCATGTCTCGTTTCATGGTCCAGTCCGGTCCGCCCTTGATGCCGGGGTAACCCAGGCCGACGGAACCGCGGCCGTACCGCTTGCTGACATCCTCCAGGAGCGTTCCGATGCCACGTTCCTCGTGAAGATTCTCGAAGAGTTCCAGAGGTTTCTGGTTGCCGCTGGGCCGCAGGTCGGTGACCATGATCCCGGCACGGACGTATTTCACGCCGTCGTTGATCCGCGGGATCAGCGCGTGGGCCGCTTTGGTGAGAATCACCGGGTCAGCGGTGGGCATGGGCAGCGCAACGCACACGGACGGGTAGGACGTGTTGCCCGGGCTGTAATCGGACGTACCGGCAAAGGCGGTCAGAACTTTGGCTTGCTGATCGTGTTTGGCCAGGCGGGCGCTGGCCTGCTGCGCGTACACGCTCATGACCTGACGCATGTCGGCCGCCGTCCTGATCGGCGTCGAAAAGCTCCGGCTGAAAATCAGCTGGTCCCGGCCGATCCGTTCCTCCTCCATAGGGATGCAGGGGGTTCCCTGCAGCTCGAGGACGGTGCGCATCATCACCACGGAGAACTTGTCCCTAATCGCCACCGGGTTCGCCCGGGACAGGTCAAGGATCGAGTAGATCCCCATCGCTCCCAGGCGCTTCGTGAGCCTGGTGGCCACACCCCAAATCTCGCTCACGGACAGCCGGGACATCAGAGCTTCACGCTCGGCCGCCGGCACGGATTCCCACCGGCACACCCCAGCGAAGACAGGGTTGTGTTTGGCCCACTTGTTGGCCAGCTTCGCCAGGGTCTTCGTGGGCGCGATGCCCACACAAACCGGCACCCCGACGTGCGTCCTGCAAGCATCCTTCATTGAACGCCCGAGGGCCAGCAGATCCTCTCCGGAGCCTTTGACGCCCAGGAAACACTCATCAATCGAGTAGACCTCCTGCCACGCCGAATACCGGCCAAGCAGCTCCATCACCCGTGTACTGATCGAACCGTAGAGCTCATAGTTGCTCGATCTGGCCAGCAGCCCCCATTCCTTCGCCCGCGGTGCGAGCTTGAACCACGGCTCGCCCAACGCGATCCCCAGGGCTTTTGCCTCGCTCGACCTCGTGACCGCGCAGCCGTCGTTGTTGGACTTCTGTGGCCTGTCTGGTTATGTGGCCTGAGTCTGCGGAGACCCGTCGTGGCATGGGAATGCGGTATTTCCCTGAAAGCAATGTGTTTGTCAGGGGAACATATATTGTGCAATCGAAGTAATGTATATGATTGCGAGTCCGTGTCCGGCACCCCAGGCCACCGATTGCGGCCATTTTGCCGAGGACAGTCTGGATCTTTCCGCTACGTCTCTGCTCTGTCGGTCTTGGTGTTCCAGGCGCAGCGGTTTTAGGCCGTAAATTACGAGCGAAACCGTCAGGGCCGTGAAGGCGGCGTACGCAAGTGAGGGTAGCCCCTGGTAGGACGTCATCGGAGGCAGGGCAAAAGTGATCGCGGCGGCGGTGACAAGGACCGCAAGGTGGACTGCCTCGAAGCCGATCTCGCCCTTTCCGCCCGGTTTGATGGCCATGCGGTGTCGCCCGGCCCAGCTGAGGCCATAGCCCAAGAGGAAGAGATACACATAGATCAAGATGCGTGCCATTTGCAGTGCTTTCGCGCGTAGTTGAATGCATCATAGCCAACGCGCGGAATTTGTCCCGCTCCGAATCCGCCCACCACGTCGCGGTTGAGGCCACATAACCAGACAGGCCACAGAAGTCCAATTATGTTCCCCGGAACATAATCGGTCAGAACGATGAGCGGTTTGCCTTCCAGGGAAGGATCGAAGATCCTCTCGGCGCTGGCGTAGAAGCAATTGACCTCCACGTGGGCGATTTCCTGCATCCGGCGCATCACCACAGGCCTAGACATAATGAAGGCACCTGATCGCAACGCCCCAGATCCGCAAATCCGAAAGCTCACGGACCCGGATCGGCGGGTAACTCGGATTATCCGCCTCCAGGACCACGCCCGCCCTGGTGATCCGCAGACGCTTGATCGTCAGTTCCCCGTCCAGGACCGCCACCACCACCGACCCGTCCTTGGGTTCCAGCGCCCGGTTCACGATCAGCTCGTCCCCGTCACTGATCCCGCCCGGCTCCATGGAATCCCCGGCAACCCGCACAATGTAAGTGCTCGTCTTGTCCTTGATCAGGTACTCGTTCAGGTCCAGCTCGGAGGAAAAATAGTCCTGGCTCGGCGACGGGTAACCCGCCGGAACGGCCACCGGAGCCACCGGGATATGCCCCGGCGCGGCCCCCGCGTCTATCATGCGAGGGTCCAAAGCAAGACTCATGACACACCTTTATTCGAAAATATGTTCGAATAAAGTCTAGCCCTCGGCACCGACAGTTTCATTTCTTTGCGGAATTGCATCCGATGCAGGGACCAAGAGTGGGAGCCGGCGTTTGCCAACAAAACGGACGATTTGATCACCTCAATGAGGTTCGCCAAGTTAACGTCGTACCTGCGAATCGAAGATCACACCAAGTTGAGGGCAAAAGATCGATGTGCCGCCATGGGAAGCACATCGATCTGATTCGGTTTTTCGTCCCCGGCGGAACGGGGCGGAGCCTTAGTAACTCATCTCATTCCCCTGCGGCGCCCCGAAAGGGGGCACCACCACCGGACTCTTCGTGGCAATTTTGTAGACCGGTGCCGCCGCCTCAGCAGCAGCCGCGAACTCGGGACCTGCCTGAACTCCAGCATCAGACCCGGCAACCGCCGTGTGCGCGGCTCGCTGGTATACGGTCGTGCCGAAGCGCAGGTCCGGTCCGATCGTGTCGGCGACGATACGGCGGGCCTCGCGTTTCTCGCCGTCTTTCTCGTAAGAGCGGAATTCGAGTTCGCCCGCCACTGTGACGGGGTCGCCTTTTTTCAGGGAGTTCGCAGTGTTCTCCGCTAGCGCGCGGAATGCCGAGACGTTGTGAAAGACAGGCTCTCCGTCCTGCCACGCGCCGTCCGCTCCCTGGATTCGCTGGTTGACTGCGACTCGCAGCTTGGCGTGCGCGACGCCCGATTCGCCGTAGCTCAGCTCGGGGTTGGCGACAAGGTTGCCGGCAATACTGATCGGAATTTTGGTGCTCATTGCTTTCATCCTTTCCAGTCGCAGCGAGCATTTCTCGCTGGACAACTAACTTAGAGTCAGACCCCAGGACCGGCAATCACAGGCCCTGCCAGCGGAGCCAAGGGCTGCCCCGCGCTCACGTAAGATGTCGGCTGGTTGAGGTGTGGAGCAGCCTCGACTGCGGGAACCTTGCCTCCGAACCCAGACGGCTGGGTGACTTCGAGAATCCCTTTAGTTGCCGCCGTAACTCGCCCCAGAACAGACTTTGCAATGTCCGAGCGCGACCGAGGCAACTTGCCTCCTGGACCTTGCGAAACAGCGTCGTTCTCCGCTTCGATGACAGCGTCTGCCCATCCCGCCAAATATGAGGCTGATTGTGGTCCGCGGTCGATGCCATGGGCACGTAGGACCGTGTAAGCAATGGACTCGGCCTCGACTTCGGCGAGCCCCCGGTGGTCCGCGCTGCTGCCGTAAAGCCGTCCGACGTCGTCGTCCGGGCCGTGCAGAATAACGTGCCCCAGCTCGTGGGCGAGTACGGCGGTGCGTTCCTCCGCGCTCAGCCAAGCACCTACTTGGACGCGGTGCTTTGAGAAATCCGTATAGCCACTTGTGAGTCCGTACTGGGCGTCCTCGACGTGTATTTCAAAGCCGCGCCGGTGAGCAACCTCAGCCAAAGAATTGAAAAGGTCTGAATCGATCATTCCTCGTTCGATTCCACCACGCGGCACAAGCAGCGGTGTCCCCTCCGTCTGGGAGACGTCGAAGACGGCCTGACCACGCCAACCGGTGATGACGGTCTTCTTTCCGCTTTCGACAGCGCCGCTAGGTAGCTTCTCGCCAACGCGCGTCCGCTGCCGGCTGCCGTCGGGCAAAGTGAATTCCTGCATACGTGAAGTGCGCGGCGCAATGACCCACAGGGCATGCTCGCCTTTCAACACTGCGCGGCCGTGGCGTTCCCATTCCCTGTACCCAGCCACGAGGGTGGGCTCATCAGTTCCGCGCTGCGCCATCTGCATCATTAGCAGAGCCACATTTCCGCCGGAGTACCGCCAAAGAGTGGCAGAAGCGTCCAACAGCATTTGCCAACGAGATGGCGACTCAACGGCCTGTTCCAGGATCGTGTGGAGTCCATCCGTCAGGACGGCGATGCGCTCCTCCGGAGTCATGCGCTGCTTGCCAAATTCGGACAACGCGGACTCAGGGTCGGCCGGGGTGGAACGCGATGCGCTTTCTTTTCCTGGAGCCACGACGGCCACCTCCATGCCTCTTGAATCCGCTGGAGCGGATACCTGTTCATGTCTCTGGATGCCCAGACGGCATGACTTCAGAACCCGGCCGCGGGTTGGTGATGCGCCAACTTCCACTCGAGAAACTCCGGATCGTCTATCTCGAGGAACCTAGGGGTCGGTTCTTTGTGCGCCTGTAGACCTACGCACCCGGCAGTCCGGGAATGCATCCGCAGACGCTCGACGGCGTGTGGCAGCCTTTCGTGAAAGGCCAGCGGTCCGAAGCCCGCATCGTCGGCGGAAAACGAGACCTGCTCTAAACGTTGAAGGGCATATAGCTCCGCGACCATCTCCGGATGCCTCCACCAGCAATCGGGCACTACCGACGTCGTTAGTTGATAAGTGGCAACCAGCCATCTCACCCAGGCTGCGAGCGCGGCCCACACGCTTTCGGCCTGTTGCGGGCTCATATCCCGCCAGCGGTGAGTCGTTCCCGCGGCAGCCCCAGTGGCGCGGAAAGCCGAGCGAAAGAGCTCCGCGGTCAGTTCGTCGTCCTCACCTGCTGAGGGGATATCAAAGTATTCGACGTCGTCACGGTTCTCCATCGTTCGATCCTTCGGCTATTTGTTGTCGCTGCCTATGCCCTTCGGCCAGGGCGCGTTCGGTTTCCGTCTTGGAACGTCCCAGTTCCGCTGCGTCTTTGCGCTTGTGCCATTCGCGCAGATCCAAAAGGATGGGCCTGGTGCGCCGGCCCAGCATGAGCGCCGTGCCGACGGGCAATCGGCGGATTTCGTCGAGCGCGATAACGGGGCTGTCGCGGATTTGTTCCCCGTCCTGACGTCCTTGGGAAGGCCAGGAACGTGTGTTCAGAGTCAGGCTCCGCTCCCCCAGCAACCCGGCGAGCGAGCGAAGGTCACGTTCGTCCGAACCGCCACCGAAGATCACCTTGATGATCGCCGAGTCCCAGATCGTGGCCGCTTCATCAATCGACCACCCAGTCCTGGCTTGGGAGAGCGACTGCAACACCACGAGTGTTGAGATGCCGATCCCTCCGCCGTCGGCGAGGGCGATGGGCAGCCCGGGCCAAGGCGCGAGGTTGGCGATCTCGTCGAGGATCAGTGAAAGGGGCGGATCGAGCCGACCACCGGGCGAGACGAACGCCATTTCCCGGGCGGCATTGTCAATGTCGTCGATTAACGCGGCGAGATACGGTCCGGCCGCTGCGGCTCCCGCTCGGGTGCCGATCAAGTAAAGCGTGCCACTCTCACGGATGAAACTCTTAGGGTCGAACTCCTCCGACTCGTCTTGGGGATCCAGCGCAGCCAGAACCTTGGGCGACGACAACGGTGCAACAGCCGCGGAAACACCAATTCCAGGAATTGGACGTGTTCCTTGGATCGTCCTCGAGGATTCCCATGAGGTCTGCCTGCCACCCCAGCGCAGCCCCTGGACGGCTCAGGAATTCCACCGCTTCTCGAGCCAACACCGGGCTCGATGACCAACGCCGAAATGCGCTTACACCTTCGCCAGACAATGCCGCGGCGTGGAGAAGACACTGCAGTACGAGCAAGGATCGCTTCTGCCAGGCGGCGTTCTCACCCTTCATCTCCGTGTCGGCTGTGATGACCAGGGCACGGCGCGTGGCAATATCCGGATCCTGGCAACCGCGGACCGGAGACCAGCGCAACGTCGAGGGTAGCCCGGATATTCCCTGTGGATCGAAGACGGTCACCGGTCTGTCCCCGGTAGCGCGGGCTTTCATTGTGACAACAAGGTTGTCGGCGCGGGTAGAAGTCGTCACCACAGCGCCCGGCGCATCGAGAATGGCGTTGATAACCACATAAAGGCCTTTGCCCGAACGTGGTGCACCTTGGATGACCATCGATTCTTCGGTCGAGACGTGAATCGTGACTCCTCGAGAGCGCCCGAGCGACCAAGACACATCTTCAACAGAGGGATTGCTAAGCCCGGGGCGGGTGAACTTTCCCCGCCGCCGAACGGCCCGCGCCCCGAAATCGTGCAAGATTTCCGAGCGGCGTGCGACTCCATCACGGTTTAAGATCTCCTGACGCAGCCAGGCCCCCGATTGCCGCCACCGTCGCCACACCCAAATCCCAATCACTGCGAGCGCTGCTACCAGGACGAATACTGGGCCGACGACCCACCAGACGTCGCTCGTGCTGACGTCGCAGTCGGGAGGTCGGCGCACTATCCAGTCGATCCTGGCTGCAACGAGTCCGACGGCGGCTGCCGGTTTGAGAGGCGACGGCGACGGGGCGCCGCATCGCCAGGTAACGAGGATCCGGGCGGTTGATTGAACAAGGAAGGAAAAGCCCACAAGTCCGGAGAGTGTGACAAGTCCGGCCGTGACCACTGGGCTCGTGTTTCCTGCGCGCGGGTGCATGACCATCAAATCATCCGATCGTCGGTGCCGAAGACTTCAAGCTCATCAGTGGTGACGCGGTTGGCGACGATGAAGGAGCGATTGCCGACTTTCCAAAGTCCTACGCCCTTCGGGAGGTTCTCAACGTGCTCACACTCGGCCTCTGTCAGGCCGAGCGCTTCCTTCGTCAAGCGCATGGCATCGTGTTTTTGCCGGTAGATGATTCGCGTATCGGCCTCGGTGAGGAGTCCCAGGGCCTTCTGACGGTGTCCACTGGTGCTGTCGCCGATCTCGTTGAGGTCGGCAACCTTGTGCATGATGAGTAAGTTGGCGATCCCGTAAGTGCGGGCAAGTCGCCACTGCTCGCTCATTTTGGCCAGCATGTAGGGGTCGGCGAGCATTCGCCACCCCTCGTCGTACACCACGAGCCGCTTCCCGCCGTCGGGATTGGTAACGGCAGCCTCCAACCAAGTAGCGCCACAAGCCGCCGCCAAGGACAGCGCCTGCTCCGATGCGCCGATCAGTGCCGATGTGTCCATGACCATCATTGGCGAATCGGCATCAAACGCGACCGTGGAAGGGGCGTCGAACATGCCCTCCAGGTCGCCGGAGACAGTGCGGCGCAATGAGTGGCTGACGGCGGTGCCTCCATCCCTACCGACGAGCCCAATCGTTTCCTTAGACGGGTTCAGGAGGTGATCCAAGACCATGGGCAGCGTCGGGTTTGAGTTCTGGGCGACGGTTTCCATGAGGGCCATATCCAGTGCTGTGTGCTCCACAGGACGGAGAGGCATTCCCTGGCGCATAAGCGACACCAAAGCGACCAACAGGTACCGACGGCGTTGGCGAACCACCGCCTGCCACTGCGCGTCGCTCAAGGCACTGGACCGCGGCCCGGCGTCAAGTGGATTGACGCGCGCGGCGCGACCCGGACCAACGGAAATGACTTTGCCGCCAACAGCCTTGGCGACAGCAACCCACTCGCCTTTGGGGTCAGACGCTACGGCGGCCTTTCGCCCCAATGTGATCGACCGGGCTACCAATGATTTTCCGCACATTGATTTGCCGGTGCCCACGGTGCCGATGACGACGATCGATGGACCGCTGATGACGCCCTTGTCATAAAGAATCCACGGATCATAGGAGAAGGCACCGGACCCGAAGACGTCCGTTCCGATGTAAGTTCCCTCATGGCCCAGCCCGGATTCAGTGATGAATGGATAGGCTGCCGCGAAGGTCATCGTGGAAGCTCGGTGCGGTGCCGGACGCAACCGGTGGGGGCCGCGCAGCGATTCCGCTTCTCGACTCCCCCAGTCACCGCCGCGCTCGCTGGCGGCGTCCAGACCGGCGTCGAGCGCTTCATCGATCCGGCGAAGTGCGTCGGCCCAAGATCGACGTCCGGCTTTCCCAGCCCGTCGCCGTCGTTCTTTCCACGTCTGGCGCTTCCCACCGAACGGGAGGTAGTGAACGTTCTGAGTGGCGCGGGTCATCGCAGGCCCCTCCCAAACGGGAGCGCTCCCGCAACAAATGCCGCCCATTGCTGTCCTGCCAGCAGCCTCAGCTCGACGAACGCGCCAGCCGCTGCCGACTCCAGTTCTTGGCGGTATCTGGCTAAATCCCCGAGGGATGGCGCGGTGATGGTGATGTATGCAGCTGGTCGCACGTCTCCGTGGCCCGCGACGATTTCCTCCTCCCGCTGGGACACTTCTTCTTCTTCGGCCCTCTGCTCGCGTGTGAGAGGTCTGTCGAATCGGGTGTTGATACGGCGCCGGGTTTCATGGGCTTCCTGGGCGGAACGTATGTCCCGTAACGCCTCTGTTGTGGGCACAGCCCGGATCACTTCGGTCACCGTATGGCGAAAATCACCGACATAGATCAATGGATGAAGGAGAAGCCTGGAAAGACCTTTTGCCGTGGCCATTCTGCGATCCAGAACGTTTGATGGAACCCTGAGTCGGTTCGAACATACGTCCAGTGCTCTTCGACCGCCATCGGACCGGAGGCGGAGCTTCGGCTCGTGGAGCCTTGGTTTTCGGTCCCATCAGCCGTCCTCTGCCCTGCCCGGTCTGCAACCGCGGCCGGGTCGAACGCACCGCGAACGACGTCGAGAATTCCGTCCTCAGGTAGCCACTTCTCAACTCTCACGCTGTGCGTCGCTAGCGCCGTCGTGATCGCTTCGACCTCCAGTCGAAGTACCTGTTCGACGCCGGCCAGTCCCCCGCCGCACTCCCTGATCCGCCGTCGCGCTTTGGCCGTGTCAAGAACGAGAGCAATCAGCAGGTCGTGACTCATGGCGGATCCGGCCGCCGAAATCAGGTCCTCGTAAGCTCGCTGTCCCCAGCTGAGTTCATCCGGCTTGCCATCGCCCACCGCGCGTTCGTAAAACGCACGGAGAGCAGATGACGGATACGGAACCGTATAGTCCTGAACGCCTATCCGTGCGACACTCGTTCGCTGGGCCATCCCCGCCTGAACTCGAGACCATGCCTGCACTGCCCAGGCTTTGTCGTCCGCGTCCAGCAGTGCGAAAGAACGAGTGCTGCAGCGCAACACAGCAACAGCCTCTCGGCCGCGGCCGTCAACAATAAAGGCTTCCCCGCCTGTCGTCCTACGCAGCTCCAGGTTTCCCAGACCTCCTGGAAGCGCCAACCGGCCGACCAGGACAGCACGTTCCGGTCTGGCCAAAAATCGGGTCTGGCTGGAAATCGACCTATAGAAGAACAGAATGGCGTGGCTGAGCCACACCGGGTAAGGAATCCGCGAATACTGAAGCAACCCAAGCAGAACCAGCCCTAGCCACAGCGGACCCGAGGTGAACAGGCCCGCGGGTCCGTTTACAGCCGAGGCGACGCTTGCAACTAGGACACCCGCGGCAAGCCAAAGCAGCTGATACCACTTCAACCCCATGAAAAGGCCGCGGCGCTCGTAACGAGGGAACTTGACGGCCTCAAGCGTTCTTGCATTTTCAGACATGCGGATCACCGGCTTCCGGCGATTTCACGATTGTTTGTGATGGCGGCGACGGCGGAATAGTCGGGGCTACGGCCGGAAAGGACTTGGGCGAGACTGAAGGTTCTGCCGGCGAGGACTGCGGTGGCTGGCTCGCGACTCTCGGAGTCGGCCCACCGGGCGAATGGGGTGCCGAGGTCGATCCCCCAGATCCCCGCGCTCCAGGCGAGGCAAGACGCGAAGGCTCCGTCCCGGCGTCGAGCATTGGCGCTGGACCGCTTCCACGCGGGTTCCGCAACGGCCACGCAGCTACCGGAGTTCCCGGCAGGGAAGGGCGGGGCGGTTGCGCAGTCGAGGGGAACTGCGGACGACTCGAGGGGATAGGCCGAGTAATTGCCGAACGACCTGCTAACCCAGCGAGCGTGAATCGACCACCGGTCTGCCGACTGATCTGCCGGGCTGTGAAGGCTGAGCTGCGCGAAAGTACATGGCCGCCTCCCGCGGTTTGCGCAGCTGCAGCCAACTCGCCGCCAGCGAAGCTAACGAGCCTCAAAGCCATAAGAGGGGCGCCGCACGCCAAAGCCATACCAACGGCGCCGCCGGCCAGCCCAGCGAATGACTTCGACTCGGCAAAGAGCTTGATGGCCACCGCGAGGACTGTTGCGGCCAGCGGTTTTGCGATGAGTAAGGCAACAACGATCTCGCACCACCGCCGAGCCCAGGATTTCGTCTTTTCCCACGGCATGAGCATCAGTGCCACGGGCGCGACGGCGGCAAGCACGATGAGCGCGAACGACCGGAAGATCATCGAGCACATCAGGATGAACGCGAGAATCCACACCACGATGACCGCCATCGAGGTGACGATGACCGCCCCCGCTGCTCCGCTATTCGTGCCCGGAGCCAGGGACACGACGTTCCATTCCCGGCCCGATCCCTCAGAGGCACGCTCGAAGCCGAAAAGCCTCATGAACACCACATACGGGTCCGTTCCCATCGAATCGAGAAGCGCCGAAGCAGCGGAATCGCCGACCCTGGTGAGCTGCCGCGCCAAGTAGACCGCACCGGCCACCATCGGAATGGCAACAGCACCACCAACGAGTGCCCTGACCAAACGACGGGGCTGCTGGCTGATGAGCGCAGACAGCAGCTGAAGGATCATGGCCACGACGAGCGGGGGCAGCATGACCACAACCCACCAATCCGTCAGTCCTTGAACGGCAGTCCATTGGGAGTCGTCAACGTTTGAGACACTGAACGCGCCCGTGATGAAGGACCAGATCCACGATGCGATGTTCTGGAGGATCTCCGCGAACACCGACGTGATGGAGCCTTGAACGCCATCGTTCGCATGTGAGACAAGGCCACACCCCGGCGGCCACCATCCGTTCAGGTCACACTGAACCGGCATGGCTAGAATCCGAGTGGGAATGCAGATTGGGACCAGAGGATGTAGCCGTTGATTCCGCCAAGGATCGCGGCCACCGGGCCCGTCCAGAGCAGGATCATGCCGCCGCCTGACGCCAGCCGCGACGATTGGCTCAACTTGCCTGCCAGGAGCATCGCGGCCCCAACGATCGCCACGATGGCGATCACGATGAAGGCACCGACCAGGATGCCGCCGCCGATCTCCTTCAGCGAGGCAAGAAAAGGAAAATTAGGATTCGGCGTGATTCCCGGATCCACAGCTGCCAAAAGCATGAAGCACTCCGTCCATCGACTTCCAAAGGAATGAGCAGTTTGGGCTCACGACTTCATGGAGGAGACTGGACGGAACGACATGACGTGCGAAGAAGTTCAGGAACTGGGCCGAGCCGAAGAGCCACAAGAACACGCGGAATGGACATCACCAAACCGGATCATCGTCACTGTACACTTGGCTGGAATTCAACAGGCTCCAAGCAGAGTAGGACCTCCGTGACCAAAATTCTTGAGGCTGAGATCACCGATCTGGCTGGATCGAAGAAACACCATCACTTTCGTCTAGACCAGTCGCTGAATGTCTTCTGGGGACTCAACGGCTCAGGCAAGACCTCCTTTCTTAGAATCCTGCAATCCGCATTGATAAATGATGCCAGCCTGATTGCGGATGTGGCGTTCGAAACGGCTAGAGTCGTCTATTTTAGCGAAGACTACGGTGCTACATTCGAGCGAACTCTAACAAAGGAAATTAGTAAGTCGGCAAATGCAGATTCAGGCAATGGGAACCGGCGATTCCAAACAGAGCCCGTTGGCGGCGACTCCGAGGATGAAGAATACGCCGCTAATAGCGGATGGGATACCCGACTCGTTCAGGGCGATGAAGATTTCCGCTATCCGCTTCGATATAAACACAGCTACCTCCCAATAAGTCGCCTCAATCACGTTCAAGAAAGCCAGTCATTTCGCGGTGGAGAGATGCGTTTGAACCTAGACGAGTTCAATTTTGAGGTCGAAATAGAAACAGCTTGGAGACAATATAACTCTGTCTCCCTGGTGAGGATTAGAGAAATTCAGCAAAAGGGCCTGGCCGATATTATCTCAATTCTTTTTCAAAGCTATACTAAATCCGACACGAACCAGATGGACCACGACTCTACGATTGATGAAGACGAAGCTCACCGACTCATCGTGGACTTCCTAGTTCAACAGAAGATGTCGCTCGATTTAGATCGCAACGCATTTATCAGCCGTTACCGAGATCAGCCCGAGCTGCAGCAAGTCGTCCATAGGATCCGTGATGTAAACCAGGAAATCGACGACACTACACGATCTCAACGGGCCTTCCAAAAGGTAATCGGCGAGCTCTACTCGGGAGATAAACGGATCGAGTTCTCTCGATTCAGCACAATTAGAGTTCTCGTTGGGAGACGATCGATGAGCATGGATCGGCTTTCGTCAGGAGAAAAACAGCTTCTGCGAATCCTACTTGCCACTCTTAGCGGAGCAACCAGTCCAGTTCTCGTAGATGAACCCGAGCTTTCCTTGCACATCGACTGGCAGCGTCAGCTAGTTTCCTGCATGCAGGAAGTCAACCCGGGGTGTCAGCTAATCCTCGCGACGCACTCGCCCGAAGTGGTGGCACGGATCCCCGACAACCAGATCTTTCAGCTGTGAGCCGTCCCAAGTACTCCCGAATCGGATTTCGCGGAGTTGCTCGAATGACGGCCGCCAAATATACGGCGTTCGTGGAAGGAAAAAATCACGACGCCGTCTACTACGAGCGTGTTATCACAGGAAATCCCGACCTCGCGGCTGCGGGTGTCAGGGTAATAAGAAGCGAAGAAGTTGCCGATGACGATGTCGGCACCGGTGGTAAATCCGCAGTACTTGCACTCCATGATTTTTTTGAAACCAGCGGCGATCTCACTCTTCACACAAACGAGTCTCTCAAGCATCTGGTATTTCTAGTTGACCGAGATTATGACGAATTTAACCTTGGTCTTCGAGTGAACGAACATATAGTGTACACTCACGGGACTGACGTGGAAGCGGAGATTTATCGCCAAGGAGACCTCGTCAGATCACTTGGTACCGTCTTTTCCCTTACTGCGGATGAGGCGGAGGGCATCGCTGCGCGCATTGGAAACTTTGCTTATGAGCTCGCCCTTCAGTGGAGGCAGTGGATAACGTTATGTATCGCTGCTGGACCTCTGGGTTCCCGATGCGCCGTTCGCCCCTCCAGGCCATCGGCCATCAACATAGATACTTATGGAGAATTTGATTGGGGACGCTACAGAGATCATCATCAGATGTTGATAAGCGCGGCGCAAATCGAAGATCCAGAAAGTAAATTTCGTGAAGTTAGCACACTGGTCGACAGGTTCTATGAAGACGGCGCATACTTCCGACTTATTAAGGGAAAGTTGTTCCCCGGATTTGTCGTTCACCTGGTGGCGCTAGCGTTTCCCGTTAGCGAACGGGAAAAGAAGCACAAAGGCTCCCAACTAACCCTGGCAATGCTCGACAGTGCAAGGTTTGAGCAGCAATCGGACTATTATCTTGGAAGACTTGTAAATTTGGACACAATTGCACTGGAGCTGCACAAATTGCCCGGCGGTCAAGGTGCGATTTGATGTCTGATTGAGCTCGTATTTTCCTAACTAGGTCACAAAAGTAGACCAGCGGTCATGGCAAATAGATATTGATAATAGGTCGGTCAACCGCGCCCAGATACCAACCGCCCGATCCGCTGCCGGCTTTGGTGGCGTCAGTCCAGAAGCTCGAAATACGCCGTGCCATCGTTCCAATCCACAGGATGCGACAACGTCCCAACAGCCGGATTGAGCGCGCTGTACATCATGCCATCGCCCGCATAGATGCCGACGTGCCCCCAGCTGTTGGGCCCCTGCGGGTTCTGCACTACCAAGTCCCCTGGCTGTGGATTTTCAGTTTGGTGCCCCACGGTCCACTGATCTACCCGTGGGAGGTTGATCCCCACCTGCTTATAGATCCATTGAACGTAACCCGAGCAGTCCCACGCCTTGAACGCCGTCCCACCCCACACGTATGCCCCGCCCAGCCCTTCTTGAGCAAAGTGCAGGATGTCCCTCCGGAGCTGGCTTAGATTCTTCGGCATTCCCCGCGCCGCCGAACCGTTAGGAGAGCTGTCGCAAGAAGCTGGTGCATTGCCACCTGCGAGCGCGTCGACGATTACCGTTGCCTCAGTGTCCCACCGCGCGTACAGCTCAGGAAACGCCGATACTTGAACAGCTTGGGCAGCCTTGCCCTTATCCATGAACTGCCAGGTGAGGACGTCAAGCAGCCCTGGCGGGCTGCCTTGATTGGGGCCGCTCGGGCCGCCGTAGAAGGCCCGTGCGTTGTAGTTAGGGTCCATCAGCTGCGGGATGGTTCCCCAGCCGGCAGCGGGCCGTTGCTGGGCTGTGCCGAGGGAATCATGATCGCTGCCTACGCCATCGTGCTGGAATCGGAGCGACTCTGGGACATTCATGTTGGCCAAGACCCTCAAGCCGGACTCTTGGAGAGCCATCATTATGGCGATGATTTGACCGTCTTTGGGCACCCCCATCTGCTTCCCCACTGCAATGTAGGTCCTCGCAACCCAAAGCTGCCCAGATGTCAGAATGATCGGCTGCTGGCCGCGCGGTCGAATTTCCAACCCCTCGGATGCGTTCGACAAATCTTGACCGGCGGCTGGCACAGCGATCGAGCACACATCTGCCGAAGCCGCCGATCCAGCCGTGAGCACCGCGACGCCGGCGAAAAACGCAATGACGAGGAAGAGACTCAATGCCGTCGCAGCGGCAATCGACGCCCGCAGGATTGCGCTGCGCTTCGCCGAGCCGGCCAGAATTGCTATGGTCGGCATCAGTAGACAATCCTGCTTGGCGTCGCGTAAAAGCCGACCAGGACGCAATGATCGACTGGGGCTGTTGTTGCTGGCGGACAGTTCACCATGACACTTACAGGGGCCATGTACGCGTTTCGATCAGAGTTGGATTGGTCCACGACGCTCAGGGTCACCGTGCAGACGTGGAGCCCGTTCCAAGGCGCCGGGTGCTCACGCACTTTGGCCAGTTCGCTGTCGCACACATGGGACTGAACAGTTGCCGATCGGCGTGCCTGCGCTGCCTTCAACGACGCATAGGTGCCGGCGTTGACGCCTGTGGCCTCGAACTCTTTCACAAATACCGGTAAGGGATTGGACCCATCAGGCAGGACAACCCACCAGTCTCGGAGGCGGGAGTAGACATCCGAATACGACGCCGCTCGCGTGTCCCAGGTGTAAATCGCCGTCGCCGCCGCTTCAGCCAGTTGGCGGTAATCCGTCGTTCGAGGCTCACCAACTGGAGGCGGCAACATAGATGTGGCGGTCGGCGACGACGGTGGCTGCGGCGAACCATCCCACGCCTCTGTGCTCGCAGGCGACGGCTCAACGCTCGATGGAGGGACAGCTTCCGATCCGACCACCGCTGGAGGGCGGGCGAGAACCAAGAGCACGACGGCCAAGCTCAAGAGTGCTATGACGCCGAACCACCAGGCCCGCAAACCGCGCTTGCTTCGCTGTGGTCGCCTCCGTAATAGCTTCATAACAGCCTCCTCACCGGTTCATGACGAGAACGACATGCTTACGACATGACTCAGAAGGTTCGCACCATCCCGTTCTGAAGAATCCTCCACGAGGCCTGATACAAACGCCTGGCAAAACCTATCTGTACAGCCAGATAGCGTGCCGTGACCCCGAGCTCCGTGGCCAATGATTCCAAGACTCGGTTTCTCTCCGGCCCACGAACGTCCCGAAGAACGATGCATGCCGCAACCCGGCGGAGCACCGGCGTCGGCAGACATTCCACTGCTTGGTGGCAAACATCCTCTATGCTGCGAAGGTCTGGCGGCTCTACATCGAGGGCATTTTGAACTGTTCGCGCCGTTTGTCGGACCACCGTCACGGCATGCCATCGTCGGCGATCCTGCGGGGATGGTGGACCGTATCGACGCGGGGCGGTAAGACTGTCGAGTGCAAGTTCCCAAACGTCCTCGTGCACGCTGGCATGGGTCAGGGCGATAATCGTTCGGGCCCAATCCCGGTCAATAACCCTGTCAGCACCGCCGGCCCACCTCCGATCCATGCCCAAAACGGTCAGCGCATCGGACTGCGGCTCATCGATGGCCCCGACTGGATCGACTACCAGAGGAAGGGTTCTATGGGACAGCTCACGACGGACGTGTGCGGCGCATACGTTGGCGCATACTCCCTGAACCCACGCCTCGAATCGCACTCCTGGAAGCTGTCGGTAGTGGCCACGCGTAGCCCCATCCCAAACGGCCACCCTGATGTCTTGCATTACGTCGTCGACATCGCACACGCGGCCGATCCGAGACAGATGGGAAACGACATAGCCCCGCACCCCCTCGACGGCAACCATGATCTGGTCAACCGGGACAGGGAACTCGGCAGGAACCGGTGACCTGCCCAAAGACATGTCAATACTGGGTAATTCTGGTTGATTCTGCCGGGCAACACTTGCCCTGGCATTGAAACTCATGGTCTTCACCACTTCGACAATCAGATTCCAATGAGCTCTGGCGTCAGCATCCCCCGGCGCCGATTAGGTGATCGGCCAGAACCGGCGCACACCCACAATCGAAGCAAAGCTATACAAACTATCGTCAAGACTAGTTAAAGTATTGTCAAGACTGCGAGACTTACTTTTTCGCGAGTGTTCGGCAAGAATGGTTCCATGCCAAGGATTACGCAGCCGGACGACGCCGCTTGGTCGACGGACGTCGAGGCTGCGGTCGCGACATTTGGCAACAGATCTCGAAACGAAATTCTCCGATACCTGTCAGCGCACGGTCCGGCAACACGGGGAGACATCGTGGATGCGGTGAGCGCCGGCGAGCCCAGCGTGGCTAAACATCTACTGGCCCTAGAAGAGTCCGGCGCGATAACGGTGGACGTTGAACCAGGCCGAAGGCACGGCCGTTCTCCGCGTTATTCAGCCAACGGTGCGCGCATCAAGGAGCTGCTGGCAGCTCATCTTCAGTATCTGCTGGAGGAATAGCCGCGGCCTGCTCTCCTGATGGATGGAGGCCGATGTCCTTGTTGAGGAATTCAGTGATCGCGCGGAGCGTTTCGGGAGACACATCGCCCAGTGTCCGGGCGGCAAAGGACTTCACCCTGGCCGCCCGTAAAGACCTGACGAACTCAAGCTGCGAGTCGATGCGTTCCGGCAATTCGGCATCGTCGCCGATCAAGTAGGATGGATCGACGTTGAACAGGTTACACAGGCCCGCGAGCAAGGCCCTGTCGGTGACGAGCCGGCCGGTCCCCTCTTTCATGTAGAACCAGCGAGCCCGAGAAAGCTTGATTCCCTTAGCCGCGAGTTCCGATTGAACTTCGTTGAAAGTCACCGGCTTCCCACGCTCAGCTACCACGACATCGAGCAAAAGATTCAGGCGACGAGCAAGTTGGCCTTGAGGAGACAATGCGTCGCCCTGAGCTTTCCCGTCATCCCGCACTCTCCGCTCCCTTCCGTCAATCGCAGGCGTCCGATCGGCCCGCTCTCACAACCTCTGCGTCCCAGTATTCCGTGGGCAGCATCTCCGGGCAATCGAAGTTGGAACGTCCCTGTTACCTCATGTCAATACCTCCGGGAAGGGGCATTCGTCGCCTCAGTTGAATATGTCCGGTTGGGTCGGCGGTTCCAGTCCTCGTTGACGGGGGGTTTCACGGGTGCGGGCTGCTTGGCCGTGGCGAGGGTTTCGAGCCGGCCCGTGAGGGACAGGATCTGCCGGGACAGGGCGGCAGGTCTGATCTTCTTGTATTCGGTGTTCATGCGGAGCACGGCCATAGGTGAGACCCTGGGGTCGGCTTTCGTGCGTCTGTGCGGGGTTGCCGGAGCGTCGTGCTTCTTGGTGACCTTGGCTCCGACGCGGATTTTGGCGATGAGCTTCTGCTGGGGCAGCAGGTAGTTGGTGAAGATCCGGTCCAGTTCCCAGACCTGGTTCAGCAGCTCCAGTTCCGCGGCGGTGTCGTAGCGGAGGTAGCCGACGAGTTCACGGACCCTGGCCCAGTTCTTCTGCTCCACGTGGGCCCCGTCGTTCTTGTTGCCGGACCGGGAGCGGGTGAAGGTGATGTGGTGTTCCAGGCAGAAATCGAACAGATGGTTGTTGATGAACTCGCTGCCGTTGTCCGAATCGATGCCGATCACGGGAAAGGGAAACACCGACAGGACGTGCTGCAGGGCAGCGAAGACGTGCTTCTGCGCCCGGTTGGGCACGGACCGGTTCACCGTCCAGCCCGTGGCGATGTCGGTGACGGTCAGCGTGAAGCAGAACTGCCCGGAGTTGTTGGACCCTTCATGGCCGACCAGGTCGATCTCCACGAACCCGGGCACGGCATCATCCCACTGCGCCCAGGTCCGGATCGGGATCTGGGATTTCAGCAAGGACCCGGGCTTGGTGTGGGAGCGCCCCCGGGGCAGCAGCTTGGCCCGTTCCCCGGCCAGCCGCCTGTCGATCGTTGCCGCGCTCATCCGCGCCAGCAGGGCCGCCTGCGGATCCGTGACCTGCAGCGCTCCCTCGTCCCGCAGCATCGGAACAAGTTCAGGCATCTCCGCCGCCAGCAGCCGTCCGGCCGGCGCCCGCAGCACCGCCCAGCACTGCACCAGACCTGGCTGCAGATCCGCCCCGTACACCGGAGCCCGGCCCGCCCGCACCGGACGCGGCCTGGGCGGATCAAGGGCATGCCGCAGCACCGCCCGCGCATAGTCCCGGTGCCAGCCCGTCAGCTCGACCAGCTCGTCCAGGATCCTGCCCTTCCGGAGCCGATCACCGGCCCGGTAGGTCCTCGCCAGCTGCTTCGTCACGGCCTTGCGTTCGGCCATCGTCAGTCCCATCCACCCTGCGTAACCCGCGACCGCCCGCCCGGCAACCCCGAACCGCCCGGCAACCCCGAACCGCCCGGCAACCCCGAACCGCCCGGCAACCCCGAACCGCCCGGCAACCCCGAACCAGCCGGAGAAATACTTATGAGGCAACGTATGCCCCTTCGCGGAGGTTTTTTACGAGTCAACTCGACGTCTTCCATCATGACTTCAGGAAGCGTAACCTGCTGCTGTAGACCCGTCTACAGCAGCACTTCCATCAAAACCCAGGCTGTGGTCTCAATGTCGAACATCCTGATGAATAGAACGCGAAGTCGCATTGTCCGGCTTCTTGTCCGAAGCGGACCCGCCACCTGCGCCGAGATTTGTGCTGAGCTCCAGGTCTCCTCGTCGGTTGTCCGGCGCCACCTTTACCTAATGCGTGATGAAGGCCTCGTGCAGAATCAGTCCCATCGTTTCTCGGCTCGTCCCCGGCAGATTCGGGAGCGGCTACTGGAAGCAGCCCTGACCTTCGAGGTCCAAGTCATGCCGAAAGAGCCGTCTGCAGCCATGGACGAAGGCAAGTTGGAAATACCTTTCCTCCGGAACGCAACTACGAAAGGTTCGAGTGAACCCGCATGAAACTCGAATTCTACGAGCCCGCAGAGGCTGCGGCTCTCCTGAAATGCACTGAGGCTTGGCTCCGTGACGGAGCGACAAATGGCCGGTTTCCCCACTCGGTTTGGGGAAAGGGAAAAATAGTCTTCACATCGACCCACTTGAAGAGGATCGCGGAACTGCAGGAAGTTCCGCCAAGCCCGACGTCGGCGGCGACCTCCGTCCGGCGCGCAATAGGCGTCCGAGCCCAACGCCGTCCGGCATAGCCCGCCCCCGGACTCGAAGCAGCGAGTTAGCGGATCCAGGCCCGCGCGGACCGCTCAACGGCATCCGCTGCATCCTGAAGAGCTTGAGGCATGAGGTGTCCGTAGACCTGTTCTGTTGTTCGCGTCGATGCGTGGCCAAGCCGGCGGGAGATAGTAAAGAGCGAGACCCCGTCCTGAATGAGCCACGATGCGTGCGTATGGCGCAGGTCGTGGACTCGTGGATTCTTCGCAAGCCCTTGCTCCTGCGCAGCCTTGATCGCAGGGATCCAAAAATCCTGCCAGTACAGCTTGTGCGCGATTCGTTCCCCGCTCGGCGTCGTAAAGAGCAATTCCTTACCCTGCCGGCTTGCCACCAACGGGATCAGCAACTCCACAAGCTGCGAATTCAAGGACACTGTTCGTTTCCCCGCACCGGTCTTTGTTGCACCAATGTAGAACTCGGAGTTGGCACCACGCTTCCACGCTTTGTTGATCCGCAGTGTAGGAGGCTTCGACAGCAAGTCGACGTCCGCAACTGTCACTGCCGTCGCCTCGCCGAAGCGGGTCCCAGTCATCACCAAGAAGTTCGTGAAGGTCTTGTAACGCTTCCCCATGCATTCCATGATCAAACCGAATTCGGCGAAAGTAAGAAACCGCTCCTCATCCTCGGGCTTCTCACCCGAGGGCAGCTGCACACCGCGGCATGGATTGTCCTGCCGATACCGGAGCATGACGGCAGTTTCCATCGCAGCGAAGATCAATCCATGCACGTTGCGGATGGTCTTCGGCGTCCGGCCCTTCTTCAACATGGATTTGATCCAATGCGTCAGATGTCTGTAGTCGAGCTTGTCCACAGGCAGCGGACCAAGGACCTCCCTGATGTGGAGATCGAGCATCGTCTGGTAGGTGCGGATGGTTCCAGCGGATGGTCGAACCAGAAGGTCAATATGCTCCTGAATCACATCGGCCACGGACGGAACATGTTTCTGAATGCTAATCAGTGCGTCCTGGGCAACTTCGAAAGACTGGCCGTTGGCGTCGAGCAATCTCTTGACGGTCAGAGCTTCGGACTCATTGTCGAAGGTGATGCCCTGCTGTGTACGTGTCTTTGGATCCCGCCAGCGGACCATATAGGACTTGGAGCCATCCAATTTGACACGCACTCTGATGCTAGCCATAGCCAAAATGCTACGCCGCTGTCCACACTTTTTGAAGATTTGTCCACAGCCAGAGGGCCAAAGGGCCCCTGACCTGCGGAAACACTGTGCCCGAGGTGGGACTCGAACCCACACACCTTTCGATACCGCATTTTGAGTGCGGCGCGTCTGCCAATTCCGCCACTCGGGCGCGGAAACACCGGAACAAGACTAACCGACGTCGAGCTCTTCACAGAACTCAACGCTCCCTGTTGCAGTGCGCGAAACTACTCTACATGCAGATAGGCTATTTTCCAGAACCGGCTCGGCAGAGCAATAAATCATACGCAGGGACCGGGTGCAACTAAGATGGTTGAGAACCCGCCGTACGTCTTGAAGGAGATCCCGTGTCAGAACAGACGGAGTCCAAGCCCGCATCCCAGCCGGCACGCCGCGTAGTTGTCGCCGAAGATGAGACTCTCATCCGCCTGGACATCATCGAGATCCTGAAGGGTGAAGGGTACGACGTCGTCGGTGAGGCCGACAATGGTGAGAAGGCTGTACAGCTGGCCGAAGAACTGAAGCCGGACCTGGTCCTCATGGACGTCAAGATGCCCGTCATGGATGGCATTTCGGCCGCAGAGAAGATCGTCAAAGCCAGGATCGCCCCCGTGGTCCTCCTGACGGCATTCAGCCAGAAGGAACTCGTTGAACGCGCCCGCGACGCCGGGGCCATGGCCTACGTCGTCAAGCCGTTCACCCCGGCGGACTTGATCCCGGCTATCGAGATTGCGTTGTCCCGCCACGAGGAGATCAGGGCCCTTGAAAACGAGGTGACCGACCTTCAGGAGCAGTTCGCCACCCGCAAGCTCGTAGAGCGTGCCAAGAGCCTCCTGACTACCAAGATGGGCTTGACCGAGCCGGAAGCGTTCCGTTGGATCCAGAAGACCTCCATGGACCGCCGCCTGAGCATGCGCGAAGTCGCTGAAACCATCATCAACCAGGTCAACTAGCACTCATCTACGAAGGGCGACCGCTTCCCGGAGGAAGCAGGCGCCCTTCGTCGTCCCAAGCAAACACCACGCAACCAGGCCGCAAACCACAAAAAGGAGGCCCCGCCAGCCGGCGAGGCCTCCCCCTATAGTCAGAAAAAGATCAGGCCTTGGACTTGGCCTTCTTCTTCTTTTCCGGCCACGGTCCGAGCTTTTCCTTGCGGGCGGCGGATTCTTCAACGCGGGAGGTGTCCGCGAGGTCGCCCACCTTGTGGACCTTGAGCGAGTTCGTGGAACCAGCCTGTCCGGGAGGGGAACCGGCAGCGATGACCACGAGGTCGCCGTTCTCCACAATCTTCATCTCGAGGAGGCTGCGGTCCACCTGGGCCGTCATGGCGTCAGTGTGGCCCACCATGGGCACCAGGACGGGCTGGATACCCCAGGTCAGCGCGAGCTGGTTCCAGACGTGCTCCACGGGGGTGAAGGCAAACACCGGCTTGACGGGCCGCAGGCGCGACAGGCGGCGGGCCGAGTCACCGGACTGGGTGAAGGTACAGATGAACTTGGCGTCCAGCTGGTCTGCGATCTCGACGGCGGCACGCGTGATGGCGCCACCGCGGGTCTTCGGCTTGGTGCCCAGCGGAGGAACGCGCTCGAGGCCGTGCTCTTCCGTGGACTCGATGATCCGGGCCATGACCTTCACGGTCTCGATCGGGTACTTGCCCACGCTGGTCTCGCCGGAGAGCATGACTGCGTCGGCGCCGTCGAGCACTGCGTTGGCGCAGTCGGAAGCCTCTGCACGCGTCGGGCGCGGGTTGTCGATCATGGACTCGAGGACCTGGGTGGCCACGATGACCGGCTTGGCCCAACGGCGGGCCAGTTCGATGGCGCGCTTCTGGACGATCGGCACTTCCTCCAGGGGAAGTTCCACTCCGAGGTCGCCACGGGCAACCATGATGGCATCGAAGGCGTCGATGATTTCGTGGAGCTGCTCCACTGCCTGCGGCTTCTCGATCTTGGCGATCACCGGCACGCGGCGGCCTTCTTCGTCCATGATCTCGTGCACGCGCTTGATGTCGGACGCATCCCGGACGAAGGACAGGGCTACCAGGTCCACGCCGCGCTTCATGGCCCAGCGGAGATCGTCCTCGTCCTTTTCGCTCAGCGCGGGAACGTTGACGGCAACGCCGGGCAGGTTGATGCCCTTGTTGTTGGAGACCCAGCCACCGACGGTCACTGTGGCGACTACCTTGACGTCGTCAACCTCGACGGCACGCAGTGCCACCTTGCCGTCGTCGATCAGCAGTGCGTCGCCGACGTTGACGTCTTCGGTGAGGCTCTTGAGCGTGGTGGAGCAGATGTCCTTGGTCCCCGGGACGTCCTCGGTGGTGATGGTGAACGTGTCACCGACGGAGAGTTCGTGGGGGCCGTCCACAAATCGGCCCAGACGGATCTTAGGACCCTGCAAGTCGGCCATGATGGCAACGGGCTTGTGGAGTTGGGCGGAAGCCTTGCGGACGTTCTCGTACGTGATGTCGTGTACTGAGTAGTCGCCGTGGCTCATGTTCATGCGGGCGACGTCGACGCCGGCTTCCAGCACCGCGAGGGTGTTGTCAAAGCTGGATATTGCCGGTCCGAACGTTGCCACGATTTTTGCGCGTCTCATATACCTACCCTAGTAGTGTGCTGCGGTTGGAGTTGGGAAAGCGTTGTACGCCGGCCCTTAGAGGACCGATATTGCCCGGTCGGTGGGTGCCACCGGCGCGGGGAGAATAGTGCTGCCCATGAGGTACTTGTCGACGGCGGCAGCGCAAGCGCGGCCTTCGGCGATAGCCCAGACAATCAAGGACTGCCCGCGGCCGGCATCGCCCGCCACGAAAACGCCCTCGGTGTTGGTCATGTAGTACCCATCTCGGGCCACGTTGCCGCGGCCGTCGAATTCTGCGTTGACCTGTTCAGAGATACCTGCAGGTTCTGCTCCAGTAAAGCCGAGAGACAACAACACGAGGTCGGCCGGAATGATGCGTTCCGTACCGGCCTTCGGCAGTCGCTTGCCGTCCACGAACTCGGTCTCGGCAATCTTGACGCCGGTGACCTTGCCGTTTTCTCCGACGTATTCAACGGAGGAGGCAAGATAGGTGCGTTCGCCGCCCTCTTCGTGCGCACTCGCAACCTCGAAGAGCGTGGGGAACATCGGCCACGGCTGGTGCGCTGCGCGCTCCAACGGAGGCTGCTTGCCGATCGCCAGTGTGGTGACGGACGCGGCGCCGTGCCGGTGCGCGGTGCCGAGGCAGTCGGCGCCTGTGTCGCCGCCGCCAAGGATCACAACGTGCTTTCCCTTGGCGTCGATCTGGCCTTCCACGGTTTCACCGGCAACCACGCGGTTGGCGGGCACCAGGTAATCCATGGCGAAGTGGATGCCTTCGAGCTCGCGTCCCGGGATGGGAAGGTCGCGCGGCACGGTAGCCCCCGTAGCAATGACCACGGAGTCGTAGCGGCGGCGCAGCTGCTCCCAGGTCACGTCGCTTCCGACTGCAACGCCGGTGCGGAAACGGGTGCCCTCGGCCTTCATCTGCTCGACGCGGCGGTCCACCTGCTCCTTTTCCATCTTGAAGTCGGGGATGCCATAGCGCAGCAGTCCCCCGATTTTGTCATCGCGCTCGTACACAGCCACGGTGTGGCCCACTCGCGTCAACTGCTGCGCCACTGCCAGCCCTGCCGGGCCGGAGCCCACGACGGCGACAGTCTTGCCGGAGAGACGCGTCGGCGGAAGCGGCTGCACCCAACCGTTTTCGAAGGCGTCGTCGATGATGGAAACTTCAACCTGCTTGATGGTCACAGCGGGCTGGTTGATGCCCAGGACGCAGGACGCTTCGCATGGTGCAGGACACAAGCGACCGGTGAATTCAGGAAAGTTGTTGGTAGCGTGCAAGCGTTCAATCGCTTCCTCCCCCTTTCCGCGCCACGTGAGGTCGTTCCACTCGGGAATGAGGTTTCCCAGCGGGCAGCCCTGGTGGCAGAACGGAACGCCGCAATCCATGCAGCGGCCGGCCTGGCTTTTGAGCACGCCCTTGTCCTGGGCTTCGTAGACTTCCTTCCAGTCCATGATGCGGACGGGAACAGGACGGCGTGGCTGCGTCTCGCGCTGCCGGACTTTCAGAAATCCGCGTGGATCAGCCACCGGTTACCTCCAGGATTCGGGACCATACTTCTTCACCATCAGGGTCCAGGCCCTCTTCGATGGCGTCGAGCCGGGTTTGCAGGACCGCGGCGTAGTCGCGCGGCAGGACTTTGGTGATGCGGGCCGCAGTGTCATCGAAGTTCTCGAGCAAGCGGCCTGCGAGGACGGATTCGGTTTCTTCCAGGTGCTTGACCAAGAGGCTTTGGACGATCGAACGGTCCTCGGAATCGAGTTCGAGCAACTGCAGTTCCCCGGAATCCAGGGCTTGCTTGTTGACGCGGGCCTGCTGGAGATCCAGCACGTAGGCCGTACCGCCGGACATACCGGCGCCGAAGTTGCGGCCGGTCCGCCCAATGATCAGCGTCTGGCCGCCGGTCATGTATTCGCAACCGTGGTCGCCGATGCCTTCGACGACGGCGGTGGCACCCGAGTTGCGCACCATGAAGCGTTCGCCCACCTGGCCACGCAGGAACATTTCACCGCTCGTGGCACCGTAACCGATCACGTTGCCGGCGATAACGTTGCGCTCCGCCTGGAAAACGTTGGTCCGGTCCGGACGGACAATGATGCGTCCGCCGGAGAGGCCCTTGCCAACGTAGTCGTTGGAGTCGCCGAACATGCGAATCGTGATGCCGGCCGGGAGGAAAGCACCCAGTGACTGCCCCGCAGTACCCTTCAGCGTGATGTCGATCGTGTCGGTCGCGAGCACATCAATGCCGAACGTCTTGGTCACGACGTGTCCCAGCATGGTACCCACAGAGCGGTCCGTGTTAATGACGTCGACGGCGATCTTCACCGGGGTGCGGTCGCTCAAAGCCTCGGCGGCCATACCGATGAGGCGCTGGTCGAAGTGCTTGTCGAGCTCGTGGTTCTGGCCGGTGAGGTTCCGCAGGGGAACGTCGTCGTCGAACTCGAGGCCGTGCAGGATGGGATCGAGGTCAAGGCCCTCGGCCTTCCAGTGGTCGATCGCTTGGCGGCTGTCCAGAACCTCAGCGTGGCCGATGGCCTCCTCGAGGCTGCGGAATCCAAGCTCGGCGAGCAGTTCACGGACTTCCTCGGCAAGGAACTCGAAGAAGTTAACCACGAACTCCGGCTTGCCGGTGAAGCGCGAACGCAGCTCGGGGTTCTGGGTTGCGACGCCCACCGGGCAGGTGTCCAAGTGGCAGACGCGCATCATGATGCACCCGGAAACCACGAGTGGCGCCGTCGCGAATCCGTATTCTTCAGCGCCCAGCAAAGCAGCGATGACGACGTCGCGGCCGGTCTTGAGCTGGCCGTCCACCTGGACCACCACGCGGTCGCGAAGCCCGTTCAGCATGAGCGTCTGCTGGGTCTCGGCGAGGCCGAGTTCCCACGGAATGCCGGCGTGCTTGAGCGAGTTCAGCGGCGAGGCGCCGGTTCCGCCGTCGTGCCCTGAGACGAGAACGACGTCGGCCTTCGCCTTGGTGACGCCGGACGCCACCGTGCCGATCCCGACCTCGGAAACGAGCTTCACGTGCACACGGGCCGAGGGGTTGGCACGCTTGGCATCGTAAATGAGCTGCGCGAGGTCCTCGATCGAGTAGATGTCGTGGTGCGGAGGCGGCGAGATCAGCCCGACGCCGGGGGTTGAGTGACGGGTCCGGGCTACCCAGGGGTAGACCTTCTGCGCCATCAGCTGACCACCTTCACCGGGCTTGGCGCCCTGGGCCATCTTGATCTGGATGTCCTCGGCGTTGGTGAGGTAAAGGCTGGTCACGCCGAAGCGTCCGGAGGCGATCTGCTTGATGGCGGAACGGCGTTCCGGATCGAGCAGGCGGTCCACGTCCTCGCCGCCTTCACCGGTGTTGGACTTGGCGCCCAAGCGGTTCATGGCGATCGCGAGGGTTTCGTGGGCTTCCTTGGAGATGGAGCCGTAGCTCATGGCCCCGGTGGAGAACCGCTTCACAATGCTGGACACCGGCTCGACGTCCTCGAGACGTATGGAGGGGCGCACGCTGTCCTTGAACTTGAGGAGACCACGGAGGGTCATCAGGTTCTGGGACTGATCGTCGATGCCCTTGGTGTAGGACTTGAAGATGTCGTAGCGGCGTTCGCGGGTGGCGTGCTGAAGGCGGAAGACCGTCTCCGGGTTGAACAGGTGCGGTTCGCCGTCCCGACGCCACTGGTATTCGCCGCCGCCGAGCAGCGGACGGTGCGGCTGCTCGATGCCGCCTTCCGGGTACGCCATCTGGTGGCGCGCGGAAACCTCGGCGGCGATGACGTCCAGGCCGACGCCGCCCAGCTGGGAGTGGGTGCCCGAGAAGAATTCGTCCACGAGATCCTGGGACAGGCCCAGTGCTTCGAACGTCTGGGCGCCGGTGTACGAGGCCACCGTGGAAATACCCATCTTGGACATGATCTTCAGGACGCCCTTGCCAAGGCCCTTGATGAGGTTGTAAACGCCGTCTTCCGGAGTCACACCCACCACCTCGCCGGTGCTGATGAGCTGCTCCACGGATTCCATGGCCAGGTACGGGTTCACGGCGGAAGCACCGAAGCCGACAAGTACAGCCACATGGTGCGTTTCCCGGACGTCCCCGGCTTCGACCACCAGGGCGGTCTTCGTGCGGTTGGCGCTGCGGAGCAGGTGGTGGTGCACCGCACTGACAAGCAGAAGGGACGGGATGGGAGCCCACTGCGCGTTGGAGTCGCGATCGGACAGCACGATGTACTGCACTCCGCGGTTGATCGCGCCGGAAACCTGCTCGCAGATTTCGGTCAGCCGGCTGCGGAGGGATGCTTCGCCGCCTTCGGGACGGTACAGTCCGCGGACCTTCATGGCGACCCTGTCGCCGTCGGCGTTCTCGATATTCGCGATCTTGGCGAGCTGGTCGTTGTTGATCACGGGGAACGGCAGGGAGATCTGCGGTTGGCGGACCTGCCCGACGTCGAGAAGGTTGCCGTTGGGCCCGATGGCGCACTTCAGCGAAGTGACAAGCTCCTCGCGGATTGCATCGAGAGGCGGGTTGGTGACCTGGGCGAAGGACTGCACGAAGTAGTCGAACAGCAAACGCGGGCGCTTGGACAGCACCGCCACCGGAGTGTCGGAACCCATGGCGCCGAGCGGCTCAGCGCCCGTGCGGGCCATCGGGCCGAGGAGGATCTTCAGTTCTTCGGTGGTGTAGCCGAACGTCCGCTGGCGGATGTTGACCGAAGCAGCCGTGTGGAGCACGTGCTCGCGCTCGGGGAGGTTGTTGAGGTCGATCAGGTTGTCCTTGACCCATTCGGCCCAAGGGTTGGCTGCTGCGACTTCGGCCTTGACCTCGGCGTCGTCGATGATCCGGCCGGATTCGGTGTCCACGAGGAACATCTTGCCCGGGGAGACGCGGCCCTTCTTGACTACCTTGGCGGGTTCGACGTCGATCACGCCGACTTCGGAAGCGAAGATGATCAAGCCGTCTTCGGTGATCCAGTAGCGCCCCGGCCGCAGGCCGTTGCGGTCAAGGGTGGCGCCCACAAGATTGCCGTCGGTGAAGGACACAGCCGCAGGGCCGTCCCACGGTTCCATGAGCAGCGAGTGGTATTCGTAGAAGGCGCGGCGTGCCGGATCCATGGTGGCGTGGTTTTCCCAGCGCCTCGGGGATCATCATCATGATTGAGTGCGTGATGGGCCGGCCGGATAGCCAGAGCAGCTCGGCTACTTCGTCGAAGGACGCCGAGTCTGAAGCACCCGGAGTGCAAATGGGGTACAACTCTTCCGGAGAATCGCCCAGCAGCGGGTTGGCGAGCTGGGACTGGCGGGCGCGCATCCAGTTCCGGTTGCCCTTGACGGTGTTGATCTCGCCGTTGTGGGCGATGGTGCGGAAGGGCTGGGCGAGCGGCCACGACGGGAACGTGTTCGTGGAGAAGCGCGAGTGCACGATGGCCAGCTTGGTCTTGAAACGCTTGTCCGAAAGGTCCGGGTAGAACGGCTCCAGCTGCGCGGTGGTCAGCATGCCCTTGTACACAATGGTGCGCGAGGAAAGCGACGGGAAGTAGACGCCGAACTTGTTCTGCGCGCGCTTGCGGATACGCCAGGCGCGGGAGTCAAGTTCGTTGCGGTCCAGCAGCTCGCCCGTGGCGGACGCAAAGAAGGGCTGCGCAAAGTAGGGCATGCAGGCGCGGGCCATGGCGCCGACCAGATCCCCGACAACCGGCACCTCCCGCCAGCCGAGAACCGTCAGGCCCTCGTCAACGGCAAGAGCCTCGATTCCAGCCTTAGCGGTGTCGGCTTCGCGGCTCTCAGCCGGGAGGAAGGCTGTACCAACGACGTACTGGCCCGGTGCAGGCAGTTCGAACTCCGTGACGGCCCGGAAGAACTCATCCGGAACCTGCATGAGGAGTCCAGCGCCGTCGCCCGTCCCTTCGTCAGCGCCGACGGCGCCGCGGTGTTCAAGATTGCGCAGGGCAGTCAGGGCCGCTTCCACGATGTCGTAGCCGGGTTCACCACGCAGGGTGGCGATAATGGCCAGCCCGCAAGCGTCCTTCTCCTGCTCGGGGTTGTAGAGCCCCCGGGCTTCCGGAAGCGCAGCGAAACGCTTGAAGGGTGAAATGGCGCCCTGCGGTTCGACTGTTTCGGACCAACTTGGGGTATGAAGATGGGTCATTGAAGACGTCCTTCCTCGAGATCGTGCGAATGGAAGGGACAACGTTGGCCCCACCTTGCCTGCCGTGTGACGGGCATAACAAAGCGCTAGTTACTTGAAATTGTAGGCCAGCAGGCACCTCGCAACGAACAGTTACGCATGA
Organism: Arthrobacter sp. NA-172; assembly: GCF_043952055.1. Lineage (NCBI taxonomy): Bacteria > Bacillati > Actinomycetota > Actinomycetes > Micrococcales > Micrococcaceae > Arthrobacter > Arthrobacter sp. NA-172. The sequence goes on from NZ_JBINOT010000002.1 coordinate 184,160, forward strand.
CCCTGGCCCCAAGCTTGACCGCGGAGTATCTGTGTGCTGCCGGGCGACTGCCAAGGGAGCCACGACGCTGTGGCAGGGGCCTCTGGGCGGTAGCCCGGTTCCCCTGTGCCGTAGCGCTGACTACTTGGTAATGCCAGCTTCCGGCCCGGATCCGGGAGCGCTGCTGGCGGTGGTTTCGGTGGACGCGGAGCCGGCATCCGGCGTGACGCCGGCATGGGACTCCTCGGCCGTATCCGATGGCTCAGCAGTATGGCCCAGATCGCTTTGGTTATGTCGGAGATTACCACGAGCACCACTATCCGAGACAGATCCGTCCGTATCATGGTCCGTACGATCAGTCACAAACGTGCGGTTGGTGTCATCGTCCGCAGCATCGGAGGCCTCTCCGTCCGCGACCGCGGAGGCCGGCTCGCGGCCGGCGAGGTAGGCGGTATCCGGCTCGGGCCTGCCGCGCACGCTCAGGATGATGAAGATGACAAGGGCTGCGACGAAGACGAAGATGCTGGTCCATACGTTCAGCCGTGTGGTGATGCCGAAGAGGTTGATCTGCTCGGCATCGTCAATCCGCAACGCTTCGATCCACACGCGACCGAGGGTGTAGTAGATGGCGTAGAGCCAGAAAAGCCGGCCACGCCGGAAATGGAAGCGGCGATCCAGGACAAGGAGGATCGCGACCCCGATGAGGTTCCAGAGGGATTCGTAGAGGAATGTCGGATGGAACAGGGTATTGCTCGGCATTCCGGCAGGGAAGTTCGGGCTATTGGGATCGATCTGCAGGCCCCAGGGCAACGTGGTGGGGCCGCCAAAGAGTTCCTGGCTGAAACCAGTTGCCCCAGCGCCCGATTGCTTGGGCAAGGAGAAGACCGGGCGCCGCGGCGTCGAGGAAAGCAGTGAGCTTGACGCCGGAACGGCGGCAGCCCAACCACGCACCGAAGACGCCGAGCACCACGGCACCCCAGATGCCGAGGCCACCGCGCCAGATCTGCGGTATCAGGGAGAGATCGCCGGTGCCGTTGAAACCCGGGCCGAAGTACGCGTCCGGCGAAGAGACCACGTGGTAAAGACGGCCGCCCACGATGCCGAAGGGAATCGCCCAGATGGCGATGTCCCACAGGCTGCCTTCAGGCGTGCCACGGCGCTTCCAGCGAACGGCTGTGAGCCAAAGGCCCAGGATGATCCCGAGCAGAATGCACAGCGCGTATGCGTGGATGCGGAGGCTCCCCCACGGTAGCGGAATGTCGAAACCGGACCATGAGGGGCTCGGAATGCTCATGGGAGCCATTGCCGCGGCGTGGAGGAGACTCTGCATTGTCTACGCTTTTCCTTTTCTAGGCCTGCGCTGTTGCCCGGCCGAGGCCGGCGCTGAGGTTCTTGGTGAGTTGCCCGACGGCGTCAACTCCGCCGTCGCGGATGGCGGCGACCAACGCGGTACCCACGATCACACCGTCGGCGTATGCCGCAATCTCGCGCACGTGGTCCGCGTTGGAGACTCCGAGCCCGACGCAGACCCGCTCGGCACCGGCCGCATGCGTTTCGGCCACGACCCTTTCCGCGCTGCTGCTGACAGACTGCCGCGTTCCGGTGACGCCCATGATGGACACGGCGTAAACGAATCCGCGGCTTGCCGCCACGGTCATGGCCAGGCGCTCGGGGGTGGATGACGGCGCCACGAGGAAGATCCTGTCCAGCCCATACTTGTCCGAGGCCGCGAACCACTCGGCAGCTTCGTCTGGAATGAGGTCCGGGGTGATGAGCCCGGCTCCCCCGGCCTCGGCGAGCCTGCGCGAGAACTCGTCCACACCCATCCGCATGACAGGGTTCCAGTAGGTCATGACCAGCACGGCCGCGTCGGTTGCAGCGGTAATGCCGGCCACAACGTCGAAGACGCTGGCTACGTGGAAACCGTTGGCGATCGCCTCTGTGGTGGCGGCTTGGATGACCGGTCCATCCATGACGGGGTCCGAATACGGGATGCCGATTTCGATGAGGTCCGCGCCATTGCGGGCCATCGCGATGCCGGCGTCGATGCTTGATTGGACGTCCGGGTAGCCCGCGGGCAGGTAGCCGATCAGCGCGACGCGGCCTTGGGCCTTGGCGCGGTCGATGGCGGCCGCGGACTTGCTCGGGAACTGTTCAGACATCAGTTCTGGCCTCCGTTTGCGGCTTCAGGGCTTGCTTCGTCAGGGCTTGCTTCGTCAGGGCTTGCTTCTTCAGGGCTTGCTTCTTCAGGGCTTGCTTCTTCGGGGACGATCTCAAGGTTATTGCGCTCCGCTGGACCCTTGGGCTTGCGCGTCGAGAGCGTGGTGCCCTTGACGTGCCCGTCTTCATCCAGCATGTTGAACCATTCGGCTGCTGTTTCCACGTCCTTGTCACCGCGGCCGGACAGGTTCACGATGATGATCGTGTCGGCCGGGTTTTCCTTGCCTTCGGTGAGCTGCTTGCCCACCTTGATGGCACCCGCGAGGGCATGCGAGGACTCGATGGCGGGGATGATGCCTTCGGTCCTGCACAGCAAACGGAACGCATCCATCGCTTCGGTGTCCGTGATGGGCTCGTACGTGACGCGGCCGATGTCCGCGAGGTAGGAGTGCTCAGGACCGACGCTCGGGTAGTCCAGCCCCGCGGAAATCGAGTGCGACTCAATGGTCTGCCCGTCCTCGTCCTGCATGAGGTAGGACCGGGCGCCGTGCAGCACGCCGGGGCGGCCGAGCGAGATGGCGGCCGCGTGACGTCCGGTTTCGACGCCGTCGCCACCGGCTTCAAAGCCGTAGATCTTCACCGATGCGTCGTCCAGGAAGCTGTGGAAGATGCCGATCGCGTTGGAGCCGCCACCGATGCAGGCACAGACGGCGTCAGGAAGCTTGCCGGTCTGATCCAGGATCTGGGCACGTGCTTCCTCGCCGATGACCTCGTGGAAGAAGCGGACCATGGCCGGGAACGGGTGGGCCCCGGCCGCGGTGCCAAGCAGGTAGTGGGTGTTGTCGACATTGGACACCCAGTCGCGGAGGGCGTCGTTGATGGCGTCCTTGAGCGTCTGCGAACCGTTGGTCACGGGAACCACCGTGGCGCCCAGGAGCTGCATCCGGGCCACGTTGAGGGCCTGGCGGCGGCAGTCCTCAGCGCCCATGTAGACGACGCATTCCAGCCCGAGCAGCGCTGCAGCAGTCGCGCTCGCGACACCGTGCTGGCCGGCGCCGGTCTCGGCGATGACGCGGGTCTTGCCCATTCGCTTCGCCAGCAACGCCTGGCCCAGGACGTTGTTGATCTTGTGGGATCCGGTGTGGTTCAAGTCTTCGCGCTTGAGGAAAATACGTGCCCCGCCAGCGTGGCCTGAGAAACGCTTGGCCTCCGTGAGCAGCGACGGACGGCCGGAGTAGTTCTTGTTCAGGTCCTTCAACTGGGCAAGGAACTCCGGATCGGCCTTGGCCTTCTCGAACGTGTCCTGGACTTCATCCAGTGCGGCGATGAGCGACTCGGGCATCCAGCGTCCGCCGTAGGAGCCGAAGTACGGCCCCGCGGCGTTGCGCAGAGAGGCTCTGCCTTGCAGGAATGCGTCAGCCGCACTCTGATCCGAGTTGCCTGTCGGTGCGTCCACCATCAGTCTCACCGTCCTGTTCAGTTGGTAGTTGAGTTTTTCCGGGAGCCGCAGGACAGCAGCTAACGGGGCTTGTCCGCCGCTGACCTGGGCACTCGCCGTCGATCAGGCCTGTATCAGGTCCTGACGGCGATGGCGGCCGCTCCGGCCGCCTTGAATTCGCTGATTCGCTCCCGCGGGGTTGAGTCGCTCACTAGTGCCTCGCCCACGAGGATCGCGTGGGCGCCGTTCCCTGCATAGTGAGCGACGTCGTCGGCGTTCCGCACGCCGGACTCGGCCACAACGATTGCGCCGGCCGGAATGCTTCCGGCGAGGGAGGCAAACAGCGAACGGTCGACGTCGAGCGTCTTGAGGTTGCGCACGTTCACGCCGATGATCCGGGCCTGGGCCGTAGCCGCACGCTCGATTTCCTCGGGTGTGTGCGTTTCCACCAGGACGTTCATGCCGAGCTCATGGCTCAACGCACTGTATTCCTGCAACTGTGCATCGGAAAGCGCCGCGACGATCAAGAGGATAAGGTCCGCACCATGGGCACGGGCTTCCCAAATCTGGTATTCGTCGACCGTAAAGTCCTTGCGCAGCAACGGGATGTCGACGGCGGCCCGGACAGCGTCCAGATCGGCCAGCGAGCCACTGAAGCGACGCTGTTCCGTGAGCACGCTGATTACGGAAGCGCCGCCGTCGGCGTATTGCATGGCAAGTGCCGCAGGATCCAGGATGCTTGCGAGATCGCCTTTCGAGGGGCTGCGGCGCTTGATTTCCGCGATGACCTTCAGATCGTCCCGGCTGCCTGACGGACCGCCCAAGGCAGCCCATGCGTCAAGCGCGGGCGCAGTGTCTGCAGCGCGCACCTTCAGCTCGTCAAGGGTTACAAGGCGGCGGCGGGCCTCCATGTCCTCCCTGACACCGACGATGATGTCATCAAGAACCGTCACAGTCAGTGGCCGGCGTTCTTCAGCTTGCTGCCGCCGACGCCGTAGCCAGCCTTGCGCATGGCCCAACCTGCAATCAGGCCGGCCACCATGATGACGATGCCGGCGATGAAGATGGGAGTGCTGGCGATCACAAAGGCGATGGAGGACACGAGGGCCCCAACCAGCATGACAATCACGCAGGTCCACGCGGCCGGGCTGTTGCCGTGGCCGATGGCGTCGCTGTGGCTCGCGGCGGTCACAGGGGCCTTGCTCGCGGACACTGTGGTTTTGCTCATGTGAAAATCTCCTCAGGATGAATACTGCTTACATTCTGCCATTTATTGATGGTGCCCGGCACATCGTCCAGCGTCCGGACAGCCGCGCCTTACGTGGGGTCTTCTCCGCGGGAGAGGCTGTCCCAGCCATCGATCTCGTCAACGGGTCCGGAACCCGCCTGGGCCGCCCGGCTGGCGACGTCGTACTTGGTGCGCGCCTTCCAATACCGGCCCGCGGGCGGAAGCAGGCCACCGCACAAGGCGAGCAGGACGGCGGCAACGACGGCCAGTACCGGGAACACGGTGGACGACGCTGCCGCCTGCCCACCCGAAATGCCGGTTGTCGCCGCGATGGTGCCTTGCGCCGCTCCGAGCGGATCGGCCAGAACCGTAACTGCGGCAATGACAATGCCGGCCGAGGCGAGCACAATGATCGCTGCAATGATCCAGCGCGAAACCTTGCCGGCGATGGACGACGCCAACCCCCCGGCCAAGGCCACGAGCGCCAGCGCAGTCACGGCAGTGGCCGCTTTGCTGCCCTGCACGTGGAGATCGGCGTTTGCCGCCGCCGCAGGGTCGAGCCGCACGTCGATCCAGCTCTGCGTCGTGGTGCCGAAAACAGCCAGCGCGAGCACTGCCATGGCGAGCACCACATTGCCTTTGCGCGCCCACACGGGAGGCTTGGGGGTTGGCGTCTGAGGGCCTGCAGCGCTCACGGAGTGGGGTTCCCGTCGTCGAAAATATTTGTAGTACCCGCGTCTCCGGAAACCGCCTCCAGCGAAATGTTGTGGAGCGATCCCGCAGTGTGCACGGCACGCAAGGGGGCCGCCGCCTTGTTGACGGTCTCCAGCGCTTCGGACGGCTTGTGGGAATCGGCCACAATTCCGCCGCCGGCCTGGACATAGGCCCGGCCTTCGCGCAACAACGCCGAACGGATGGCGATCGCCATATCCATGTCGCCTGCGAAGTCGAGGTAGCCCACCACTCCGCCGTAAATCCCACGGCGATGCGGCTCGAGTTCGTCCAGGAGGCGCAAGGCGCGCGGCTTGGGGGCACCCGAAAGAGTGCCCGCAGGGAACGTTGCCTTCAGCACGTCGTAGGCCTTGGCGCCCGGAGCGAGTTCACCGACCACCGTGGACACAAGGTGCATGATGTGGCTGAAGCGTTCGACCTCCATGAACTGGGTAACGTCCACGGTTCCGGCGACGCAGACCTTGGAGAGGTCGTTGCGGGACAGGTCCACGAGCATCAGGTGCTCTGCGCGTTCCTTCTGATCCGCAAGAAGCTCGGTGGCCAGCGCCTTGTCAGCCTCGACTGTCTTGCCGCGCGGCCGCGAACCTGCAATCGGGTGCGTAATGACTTCGTTGCCCGTCACGGTGACCAGGGCTTCAGGGGAAGATCCCACAATCGTGTATTCACGGCCGTCGGGGTCTTCGAGGCTGAAGAGGTACATATACGGGCTCGGGTTGGTGTTGCGCAGCACGCGGTACACATCCAGCGGGTCTGCGGCACACTCCATTTCGAAGCGGCGCGAGATCACCACTTGGAAGACCTCGCCGTCGACGATCGCTTCCTTGCCGCGATCGATGGCGTTTAGGTACTCCTGCTCGTCCCAGCGCTCCTGCACGCTCGACGCGAAGTCGAGGGCTTCGGCCTGCAATACCGATACGGGCTGCCGTACGGGGGTGCTGATCTGGTCCAGCAGTCCCTTCACGCGGGCGACGGCGTCGTGCCAGGCTTCGTCGACGCGCTCGGAACTGTTGTCAAAATTGATGGCGTTGGCAATCAACAGGACCGTGCCGTCCATGTTGTCGTGGACGGCCATGTCGGTGACGAGGTTCAGTGCCATTTCAGGCAGGTGGAGATCGTCGTCCGGCGGGCTCGTCAGCTTCTCCCAGTGCCGCACGGTTTCCCAGCCAAGGAAACCGACCAGGCCCGAGGTGAAGGGAGGCAGGTCCGGGAAGCGGTCGGTTTGCAGGGCCGCAATGGTGTCGCGGACGGCGTCCACCGGACTGCCATCCACCGGCACGCCGACGGGAGGCTCGCCAATCCAGTGGGCCTGGCCGTCCTTGCTGGTCAGCGTGGCCCGGGAACGGGAACCGATGAAGGAGTAGCGGGACCATGCTCCGCCGACTGCGGCCGATTCCAGGAGGAAGGTGCCGGGCTGGCCTTGGGCAAGCTTGCGATAGAGCCCGATGGGGGTTTCGGCGTCGGCCAGTACCCTGAGCCTGACCGGGATGACCCGGCTGTGTGCGGCGAGTTCGCGGAACTCCTCCAGGCCCGGGCTGATGATTCCAAGGTCCTGCATGGTTACTGTTCTCCGACTCTTCTTGTGTTGCCTAAAGTGGATGGTGTGTGGAGGGACTAGTCCCGCTAGCCCGTCACAACCGCTCGCCGGTCACAGCGGCGAGGCTCCGGCCATCGAAGCACGTGCGGGTACCCGTGTGGCAGGCCGCCCCGACCTGGTCGACCCGGACCAGGAGGGCATCGCCGTCGCAGTCCAAGGCCACTGATTTGACGAACTGGACGTGCCCGGAAGTGTCTCCCTTGCGCCAGTATTCCTGGCGGGATCGGGAGAAGAAAGTCACGCGTCCGGTGGTCAAAGTCCGGTGCAACGCTTCGTCGTCCATCCAACCGAGCATCAGCACTTCGTCTGTGTCGAACTGCTGGATGATGGCTGCCACAAGGCCGGCGGAGTCGCGCTTGAGCGCGGCCGCCAGCTCCTGCGGGAGCGGACTTCCGGGTTCGACGACGGTCTCCGCGCCGGAAGCGGCAGAGGGCATGACAGTGGGCCTACTAAGGGGTGTTGACTGCTCAGACATCAGATCAAGTCTAGTGCCTCATATGGGGGCGAAAATCAGCGGCGGTTCCACTGCGCAACAGAGCGCGTCTCGTGCTAGTTTCACAAGTGATGCATTTCGTCGATCCCTCCCGCGAAGTACTGGCCGAAACACTCCTGGCGGCCGGACCTGACTCCCCCACGCTCTGCGAAGGGTGGCTGACAAGGGACCTCGCTGCGCACTTGTACCTGCGTGAACGCAAAGCGGCCGTTGGTATCGGCCTGCTCGTCAAGAGCCTTGCGAGGGCCTCGGACAAAGCCACGGCCAAACTTGCCGCGAAGCTCAACACCACGGAAGAGTACGCCGAGCTGGTGAACACGTTCCGTTCCGGACCGCCCGCTTTGTCTCCGCTGAAGATCAAAGCGCTCGACGAATCTTCCAACCTCATTGAATATTTCGTGCACACGGAAGACATTCGCCGGGCCGGAGACCGTTGGGCACCGCGGGCTTTGGACGAAGAATACTCGGACGCCCTGTGGGACGAATTGATCAAGCGTGCCGCGATTCTGTACCGCGGCGTGGATCTCGGGATTGTCTTGGTGCGGCCCACCGGCCCCCGTCACGTTGCCAAGCGCGCTCCCGTGTCCGTCGCCATCGTGGGCGAACCCGGTGAACTTCTGATGCATGCCCACGGACGCACCCACCACGCCTTGGTCACCTTCGAAGGCCAGCCGGACGCCGTCGCGCTCCTCCAGTCAGCCGAAGTCGGCCTCTGACCTTCGGTCATCCCAACCTTGGCTAGCGGACCAGGAAACCTGCTTCTCGGATGGCGGCCTTGACCTGGGCGATCATGTCGTCCGGACCGAAGTGGAAAACTGAGGCCGCCAGCACGGCGTCGGCGCCTGCTTCTACCGCCGGCGGGAAGTGTGCCGGTGCGCCGGCCCCACCCGAAGCGATGATCGGGATGTGGACAGCTGCCCGGACCAGTCGGATAAGTTCGAGGTCGAATCCGTCTTTGGTCCCGTCAGCGTCAATGGAGTTCAGGAGGATCTCCCCCACCCCGCGATTCGCGGCTTCCTTGGCCCAGGCAATGGCGTCAATTCCGGTTCCCTGGCGGCCGCCGTGGGTGGTTACTTCGAAGCCCGACGACGTCGGGGCGTCGCCCGCGCGCGTCCGCCGCGCATCCACCGACAAGACCAGCACCTGCGATCCGAAGTGACGCGTGATCTCGTCGATCACGTCCGGACGAGCGACGGCGGCCGTGTTGATGGATGCCTTGTCCGCGCCGAAGCGCAGGAGCTTGTCCACTTCGGCTACGCCACGGACTCCGCCACCCACGGTCAACGGGATGAAGACTTCCTCGGCGGTGCGACGAACGACGTCGAACGTGGTTTCCCGGTTTCCGGAAGACGCCGTGACATCGAGGAACGTGAGCTCGTCCGCACCGGCGTTGTCATAACGGTGCGCGAGTTCCACCGGGTCTCCGGCATCGCGAAGCCCTTCGAAGTTGATGCCCTTCACGACCCGGCCGGCGTCGACGTCAAGGCATGGGATGACCCGTACTGCTACAGCCATTGATACTCCTGGATGGTGTCTTGGATCAGATACGGCAGGCGTGGATGCTGCTGACCAGGATGGCACGGGCGCCGAGGTCGTAAAGCTCGTCCATGATCCGGTTGGTTTCCTTTTTCGGAACCATGGAACGGACTGCAACCCAATCGGAGTCCCGCAGCGGAGACACAGTAGGCGATTCAAGCCCTGGGGTGAGCGTCGCGGCCTCTTCCACGAGGTCCTTGCGGATGTCGTAGTCCATGAGCACGTACTGGCGGGCGACCAAGACACCTTGCAGGCGCCGGATGAGCACCTCGATCTCTTTCGCAGTGCCGTTGGCGGCGCCGCCTTCACCCGTGCGGCGAATCAGGACGGCCTCGGACTTGAGGATCGGCTCCCCGAAGATCTCCATACCGGCAGCTTTGAGCGTATTCCCGGTTTCGACGACGTCGGCAATTGCGTCAGCGACGCCGAGGCGCACTGAGGACTCCACGGCACCGTCAAGACGGACCACCTTGGCCGTGACGCCACGCTCGGCGAGGTAATCGCGCAGGAGCCCGTCGTAGCTGGTGGCGAGGCGCTTGCCTTCGAGTTGCTCAAGCCCGGAGAAGTCGCCGACGGGACCCGCAAAGCGGAACGTCGAGGCGGCGAAGCCGAGGGGCAAGAGTTCTTCCGCCTCGACCTGCGCGTCGAGCAGGAGATCGCGGCCGGTGATCCCGACGTCGAGCGTTCCTTGGCCGACATACACGGCGATGTCGCGGGGGCGGAGGAAGAAAAACTCAATGTCGTTGTCCGGATCGATCATGACCAGTTCGCGTGAATCGCGGCGCTGGCGGTATCCCGCCTCGGACAGCATCGCGGAGGCGGCTTCGGACAGGGATCCCTTATTGGGGACGGCTACTCGCAGCATGGGGGGACTTTCTTGGGGAGTGGAAGGGGGTGTTTCAGCACTGTGCTCACAGCACTGTGCTCTCACAACACTGTGCTCTCACAACACGGGGGACACGCTGGCGCTCCGGTATGGACCTTTCAGGTCCAGGCGGAGCTGACGTGGCTAGAGATGCTTGTAAACGTCTTCCAGGCTCAGACCCTTGGCGAGGATCAGGACCTGCAGGTGGTAGAGCAACTGGGAGATTTCCTCGGCCGCGGCCTCATCGGATTCGTACTCTGCAGCCATCCAGACTTCGGCTGCTTCCTCCACGACCTTCTTGCCGATGCCGTGGATTCCGGAGTCCAATTCGGCGACGGTGCGGGAGCCTGCCGGACGGGTGGCCGCCTTTTCGCTCAGTTCTGCGAACAGCGTCTCGAAATTCTTCACGCGCTACAGCCTACTTGTTCTTGGGCGGAGACCGCCTGTCGAGGCATTGAATGACGAAAGGGATGTGAGCGAACGCACAGTGTGCCGGTACGCCCACATCCCTTTCGTCGCTATGAGGTGTACTGCTTGAGTACCAATGCTGTGGCGAGCGCAGCGGTGACCGCTTCGTGTCCCTTGTCCTCTGACGAGCCATCCAGCCCTGCACGGTCAAGTCCCTGCTGCTCGGTATCGCACGTGAGCACTCCGAAGCCCACCGGCACGCCGGTGCGGACGCCGACTTCGGTGAGTCCCGACGTCGCCGCCTGGCACACGTACTCAAAGTGCGGTGTACCGCCGCGGATCACGACGCCGAGGGCGACGACGGCGTCAAAGTGCGGTGCCAGCCGCGCGGCTGCCACCGGGAGCTCGAAGGCTCCCGGGACACGCAGCACGGTGGGCTCGGCTATGCCTGCTTCCTTGGCGGCACGCATGGCTCCGTCCAGGAGACCGTCCATAATCTGGGTGTGCCAGCTGGCCGCCACGATAGCGAGCTTCAGCCGCGAGGTTTCCTCCGGGTTGAGGGTGGTGAGGTCGATGGTGGGGGCGCCGTGTCCGCTCATGGGTGTGTCGTAGTCCGTTCAGTCTTGTTAGGGCAGTTCAGTCTTGTTCGAGTTCAAAAGTGCCGGCAGGTGTATGGGTACCTGCCGGCTCGGTGTCGCCGAGGGTCAGCCGGTGGTCCATGCGGTCCTTCTTGGTCTGCAGGTACCGGAGGTTTTCTTCACGCGACGGAACCTCCGTGGGTACCATCTCCACAACCTTCACTCCAGCCTCGGCAAGCCTGTTCTGCTTGTCCGGGTTGTTGCTCAAAAGGCGGATTTCGTGAAGGCCCATTTCGGCGAGAATCTGGGCGGCAGCCTCATAGCAGCGGGCGTCGATCGGGAGTCCCAGTTGCTCGTTCGCCTCGACGGTGTCGAACCCGGCCTCCTGAAGTGCGTAGGCCTTGATCTTGTTGGCCAGGCCGATGCCGCGGCCTTCCTGGCCACGCAGGTAGAGCAGAGTGCCGCCCTCTTCGCGGATCAGCTCAAGGGCATAGGCAAGCTGTTCGCCGCAATCGCAGCGGTACGAACCGAAGACGTCCCCCGTGAGGCACTCGGAGTGCAGGCGGACCAGCGGTGCCTTGCCTGGCACGGGCGCTATAGGCGAACTGACGGCCAGATGCTCAGCCCCGGTCGCGTGGTCGGTCCAGGCTTGTGCCACGAACTCACCGAAGGCGGTGGGCAACTGGACTACCGGCCCTGCGCTCACCGGATGCGGTGCGCGCGCCGCCCTGCCGCCGTCGCGCGTTGTCGATGTAGTCATCGCTGTTCCTCGTCTCGTGCCGGGATCGCTACCTGGCGGCCGCCCTCCGCCACCGCAACATAAGCCACGAGGTCCTCGATCGAAATCAACGGACACCCATGCTCTGCGGCGAACCCCCGAAGGCTGTCCAGGCGCATCATTTCACCATCGTCATGGACCAACTCGGCGATCACGCCCACCGGGGCAAGTCCTGCAAGCCGGCAAAGATCAACTGCCGCTTCGGTATGTCCCGGACGTTCACGCACTCCCCCTTCAACGGCCCGGAGCGGGAAAATATGCCCGGGGCGGGTGATCGAGGTTGGAATACTGGCGGAATCGGCCAAAATCCGGGCGGTCAAGGCCCTGTCCGTCGCCGAGATCCCGGTGCTCACGCCGAAAGCGGCATCGCAGGACACCGTGTAGGCCGTGCCCTTGGCGTCCTCGTTGACCGTGACCATGGGTGGCAGCGCCAGCGCGTCGGCCCGCGATTCTTCGAGTGGAACGCAGATGACTCCCGAGCTGTAGCGGATGGTCCAGCCCATGAGTGCAGGTGTGGCGTGCTCAGCGGCGAAGATGATGTCACCTTCGTTTTCGCGGTCCTCGTTGTCCACCACTATGACGGGACGCCCGGCTGCGATGGCCTGCACAGCCTTCTCCACGGGGTCCAGTCCTCGGCGCAGCACCGTGGTGCTGCCGTTGTGTGCGGCGCTCACAGGGCAGCCTCCGCGGCGGTCGCGTCTGCACCAGCACCTACACGGAAGGACAGCAGGCGCTCGGTGTGCTTCGCGAGAACGTCGACCTCGAGGTTGACGCGGCCGCCAAGGGCTTTGGCGCCAAGTCCCGTTTCGTCCAACGTGGTGGGAATGAGGCCCACCTCGAGCCAGGGCTTCTCTTCCGCGGCCGGGCTGACGGCAGTGACGGTGAGTGATACGCCGTCGACGGCGATCGATCCCTTTTCGGCGATGTACCGTGCCAGCGGAGCCGGCACGCCGAAGCGGAGGCGGTCCCAGTTGCCCAGCGACTCACGCTCAAGAAGCTGCCCGACGCCGTCGACGTGCCCCTGCACGACGTGGCCGTCAAGGCGGCCGCCTGCCTGGACGCAACGTTCGAGGTTCACGGCGTCCCCTGCAGCCAGTTCGCCGATGGTGGTGCGAACGAGGGTTTCGCCCATGACGTCGACGCTGAACTCCTGGCCGTCGATTTCCGTCGCGGTGAGGCACACGCCGTTGACAGCGATGGAGCCGCCCAGGCCAAGGCCTTCGGTGGTGCTGGGGGCCTTCAGGCGCAGCGTCGCGCTGGCCTCGCCCTCGTGTTCGACGGAAAGGACCGTGCCTTGTTCAGCAACGATTCCGGTAAACATCAGTGTCCTCCTGTGCTGGTTTCCGAGGCATCCTTGCCCGGAAATGGTTCATGGTGTTCGGTGTGGGATTTGCTCCACGCCGGTTTGTTGCCGTCTGTCGGTCCGGACCTCAAATGCAGCCTGAGGTCACGGCCCAATGCATGGACCGCACCTCCGCCGGCGTCGTCCCAATTCCAGTGCTGCGCGTCGGCCAGGGTGGAAATGCCGAGATCGCTCAGGGCAGGCGTGCCCGCGCCCAGGAGCGTCGGGGCCAGGTAGACGATCAATTCGTCCACGAGTCCCGCCGCAAGGAAGGCACTCAGGATGCGGGAGCCCCCTTCCACCATGACGTGCCGGACGCCTTCTGCGAACAGCAGCTCCAAAGCCACGGCGGGGTCACGGGTTGGCAATTGGATGAATTTACCGTCACTCCCCGGACGGCGGCATCGGCGGGAACTTCGCGGAGTCCCATCACGGCGCGGAGCGGTTGACTTTCGGATTCCTCACCATCGGCCTCCCGTGCCGTCAGCCGTGGATTATCCACGAGGACGGTTTCAGTGCCAACCAGAATCGCGTCAATCAAGCGACGCTGTCCGTGGTTGTCAGCTAGCGATTCCGGACTGGAGATCCATTGGCTGGTCCCGTCCGCGGCCGCAATCCGGCTGTCCAAGGTCTGTGCAATGTGAAGCGTGACGAACGGACGCCTGGCCTCCACTGCGTGGAACCATTCGCGGTTCAACTGCAACGCCTCCGCGGCGGCCAGCCCGGACTCCACGTCCACACCGGCAGCGCGCAGCCTGCCTGCCCCTCCGGCTGCAGGATCATGGGGATCGTCAACCGCGTAGACAACCCGCGATATGCCGGCGTCAATGATCGCTTGGGTGCACGGTCCCGTACGCCCCATGTGGTTGCAAGGCTCCAAGGTGACCACCATGGTTGTCCCGGCGAGATCGAGGCCTTTTGCCTGGGCCTTGGCGATCGCATCCGCCTCGGCGTGGGGCGTGCCCGCGCCTCGGTGGAAGCCCGTGATGAGCTGTTCTCCGGAGGCTCCAAGCACAGCCGCCCCTACCAACGGATTGGCGCCGCGGTGTCCCCGGAGAGCCACGCGCAGAGCGGTCTCCATGGCTGCGGACTCAGCCTCCGGGAAATTCAGGTTGACCTCGTCGCTCATGAGAGGGCCCCCGCAGGTTCAGGCTCGGCTGTTGGGGTGAGCGCTTGGTTTTCACGCCGGTCTGCGCGCCACCAGACAAAGAATCCGGCCAGCGTGAAGAAGCCGTAGAGGAGATACATGAAGGCACTCGCGAAGTAGCCTGCACTGAAAAGCAGCGGCACTCCCACGATGTCCACGGCCACCCAGATCAGCCAGAACTCGGTCCACCCACGTGCCATGCCATAAGTCGCCAGAAGCGAGCCCATGAAGGTCCAGGCATCGGCCCAAACGGGCGGGTAGGAACCCAGCGAATCAAAGACCGGAGTGAGGGCCGCGGTTCCGGCGATCATTGCCACCACCAGAGCGATACGCGTTTTGGGGCTTGCCCAGCCAGGAACAATGGCACGGCCTTGGGACGCTGATTGAAGCCCTTGACGCCAGCGGTACCAGCCGTAGGCTGCGACGCCGATGAACATGATCTGCCGCCCGGCCTGGCCCCAGAGGGTTGCCGGAGAGGCAGCGCCGAAGACGTTGCCGAGAAAAACGGTCAGCAGGAGCAGATTGCCGACGATCCCGATGGGCCATGCCCAGACTTTGCGGCGCATGCCGCCCAGGGCGCTGGTGAGCCCGAAGATATTACCTAGCACTTCGCGAAGAACAAGGACAGATCCCCCTACGGGAATCTGTGCGTCGAAGAGCCATCGCAGAAAGTCCATGCCGTTCCTTCCTCGAATGCCGCGATGGCTCCGGGGGTGTACGACAGCGCAATACCAGGGGCACGGAGGGCCCAAGGCATGACTGTACGTGCTTCTCCCATCCAGACTTTAACTGTCGGTACCGGAATTCCACCGGTTCAACCGTCCGCCGTCGTGATTTCCAGAAGGAAAACGCGATGGCTCGCGGGTCGCGGACTATAACCGCCGGTTCGGAATTACACCGACCCCGGAGCACGTATGTGTGTTGTTATTCTGTCACAACTGCGGGCATTGCCGGTGTATTCCCGGACCGGAATGCAGGCAATGCGTCATTGTTGTCACATTGCTGCCAAACCGGCTGCGCGTAGCCGTTCAATAGCGGCAGCGGGGTCCTCGTGTCCGTAGACCGCGGACCCGGCGACGAATACATTCGCCCCTGCCTCGGCCGCCCGGATGATGGTCTCCTCAGTGACGCCACCGTCAACCTGCAGGGCGAGGCCGAGGCCGGAACCGTCAATAGCCGCGCGGGCCCGCCGGATCTTGGGCAGGGTGACATCCAGGAAGGACTGGCCGCCGAAACCCGGTTCAACGGTCATGATGAGGAGCATGTCCAGTTCGCCGAGCATGTCCAGATACGGTTCCACCGGGGTGGCTGGACGGAGCGCCATGCCTGCCTTCGAACCGCGGGCACGCAGTTCGCGGGCGAGCTTGATGGGAGCCATCGCAGCCTCCGCATGGAAAGTCACAGAGGCCACGCCGGCGTCGGCGTAGGCCGGGGCCCAGCGGTCGGCGTCGGCGATCATCAAGTGGGCGTCCAACGGAATGGGGCTGACAGCGCTGGATCCGTTCCACGACCGGCAGTCCAAGTGTCAGGTTCGGGACAAAATGGTTATCCATCACATCGACGTGAACGGCGTCCGCGTTGCTGATTCTCTTCAGCTCGGCTTCCAGGTTCACGAAGTCCGCGGACAGGATGCTCGGGTTGATACAGCACTCAGTCAAGGCAGTTCCCTCAGGTTGGTGGCGGTCTGGTGGTTGTCGCAATTCTCCAGCTTAGGCACGCGGGACTTTCAGCCGGGGAAAGGCGCCGAAGGTTACGGCTTCTTCCGGATGAGACGCCAGGAACATCGCATCCGTTTGGTGCACGTGCGGCCAAAGTTGGGCTGTCATCCCGTGTCCTGCCCCCAGGCTCCCGGTAAGGCTGACAGCGTCCAAAGCCGCGCCGGCGTCGATCTGTTCCAGGTCGTCCCGCTTGCGCAGGACATCGCTCACGACGGCGGTGGTCTCGGCGGGGTGCGGCGAGCACGTCACGTACGCCACCACTCCGCCCGGTTTGACGGCGTCGATGGCGGATTTAAGCAATTCGCGCTGCAGATGGCCAAGGTCTGCAAGGTCTTTGGGGGTCCTGCGCCAGCGTGACTCGGGCCGGCGGCGCAGTGCACCAAGGCCGCTGCAGGGAACGTCGGCGAGTACGCGGTCGAAAGCCTCCGGCTGTTCCTTGCCGACGTCGCGCCCGTCGCCAACCCGCACGGTCCAGGCATTCCCCGGAACTGCCGCGAGCGCCTGTCCCACCAGCTTTGCCCGGTGTTCTGCCGGCTCGTTGGCCAAGAGAGTTGCACCTTCTTGATGGGCGAGGGCAGCCAAAAGGGCGGCCTTGCCCCCGGGGCCGGCGCAAAGATCCAGCCATTTCTCGCCGTCCTTGGCGCCGCGTCCGAGGTCCACGGAGGCGACTGCGCGGGCCACCAGCTGGGAGCCAACATCCTGGACGCGCGTGGTGCCTTCGCGGATGGAAGACATCCGGCCCAGGTCACCGCCGCTGGACAATGCCGAGTCGATCACGAGCTCGCCGGGTGTTGCACCGTTTTCAAGTGCTTCATCCAGGCTGCCGACGCCTGGCAGCGCCACCAAGTTGACCACGGGCGCAGCGTTGTCTGCTTCGAGGAGTTCGGTGATTTCGCTCGCCGGACGGCCATGCATGACGAGCGACTGCCGCAGTGCCCTGACAATCCATTCAGGATGTGCGTGACGTACCGATGCGATTTTGGTTTCGTCGGTCTCGTTTTCCAGCAGGTAGTCAAGCCACTCCGGCATTGTTCTGGCGGTGACTTTTCGGAGCACTGCGTTGATCAGCGACGACGGTCCGGCCCCGATGACGGCGCGGGCCAGACCGACGGTCTGGTCCAGTGCGGCGTGGGCAGGAACCCGCATGGCAAGCAATTGGTGGGCGCCAAGCCGCAACGCATCGAGGACCGCCGGATCGAGCTGCGCGAGGGGCCGGTCCACGCACTTGGCGAGGACGGCGTCGTAAGTACCCTGCCCACGGAGAGCCCCATAGCTCAGCTCGGTGGCGAACCCGGCGTCGCGCTTGTCCAAGTGATGGTGGCGAATCCGCGACGGCAGCACGAGGTTTGCATATGCATCCTCCGACGCGACGGCTCGCAGAACCTCGAAGGCCACCAGGCGTGCCGGATCCGCGCGACGGGTTCGCTCGGACGGGGCGTTTGTGCTGAAACCGCGCTGCGGCCCCCTGTTTCGTTCGCGGCCCTGGGCGTTGCGGTTGCTTTCGCCGCGGGGACCGCGGTTGCCCTGGCCTCCGCTGTCCCTGTTCCCGCTGTTGCTCGGGCCGCGCCGGCCGGACTCGCTCATTCGAATTCCACGCTTTCTGGTGTTGCCAAACCGCGGGCCCAATCGGCCGACGGCATCATCTTCTTGCCTGCAGGTTGGATCCGCCCAAGCTGCACTGCATGGGATCCAGTCCCGACGAGGACATTCTTACCGTCGACCCGGATCTGGCGCTGGTTCCAGATCCCGGGTATCCGGGCGCATACCCACCGGCTCAAGCTTGACCCGTTGCCCGTCGAGCGTGGTCCATGCCCCGGGTTCAGGCGTGACACCGCGAGACCTGCGGTTGATGGCGAGTGCCGGTTGCGTCCAGTCGAGCCGGCCGTCGTCGAGCGTCAGCTTTGGAGCCAGCGAGACATCGCCCTGCTGGGGCTGGGGGGCTGCATTGCCCGCGTCGACGGCGGAAAGTGTCTGGCTCAACAGGACCGCGCCGCTGCGCGAGAGCCTTTCCAACAAGTCACCCGCCGTGTCATCTGGCCGAACGGTTTCCGTCAGGGTTCCAAAGATGGGTCCGGTGTCGAGCCCTTCTTCGAGGAGGAAGGTTGCGGCGCCGGTGATGTCGTCACCGGCTATGACGGAACGCTGCACGGGGGCGGCGCCCCGCCAGGCAGGGAGGAGCGAAAAGTGGAGGTTGATCCAGCCGTGGCGCGGTACCCCGAGGGCAGCCTTGGGGACAAGTCCTCCGTAGGCGACGATTGCGGCGACGTCAGGCTCATAGGAAGCGATCCGCTCCGTTATCTCAGCGTCCACTTTTGTTGCGTGGATGATGCCGATGCCGAGCTCGGCTGCACGTGCGGCGACAGGCGACGGCGTCAGCACCCGTTTACGGCCCGTAGGGGCATCGGGCCTGGTCAGCACAGCCACGATCTCGAAACCTGCCTCGATCAGCGCATCGAGCGAAGGGATAGCCACAGCTGGGGTGCCGGCGAAAAGCACCCTCATTCGGCAGCCCCGAAACTGCCGAAGCTGGAGCCCACGGTGTTGGCGCGCTTGGCGGTGGTCTGCTCGGTGACTGCGTGGTAGTTCGCCGCGCGGATCGCGCGGAGGGCGGTCTTGCGGTCCTCCCCTTCCAGCCGGTCCGTGAAGAGGATTCCGTCCAAGTGGTCGGTCTCGTGCTGGAAACAGCGGGCGAGCATACCCTCAGCGTCAACGGACACGAGGTTGCCGTTGATATCGACGCCGGTAGCCCGGGTTGTCCTCCGGCGGCGAACCGGGAAGGCGAGTCCGGGAATAGAGAGGCAGCCTTCTACTTCGTCGGGCTGGAAGTCATCGCTGTTTTCGAGCACAGGGTTAATGATGTGGCCCTCAACGCCGCCGATGCGGTAGGTAAAGACCCGCTGGCTGACGCCGATCTGAGGCGCGGCAAGGCCTGCGCCGTCTACGTCCTCCATGGTTTCAGTCATATCTGACACGAGCTTGGCGAGCTCAGGCCCGAATTCCGTCACTGGATCAGCAACCGTGCGGAGCACGGGATCGCCGATGATACGGATACTCAAAATGGCCATGTGCTGTCTTTCCTCACGATCGGCAAAGCTTCGGTCCCCGCGTTGAGGGACCTAAGCCAGTTTAGTTGAGCCTGCTGGCGCTGGTGTGGCGGGGTACGACGGCGGTGCGACAGGAAGCAGCGCCGTTCCGGCTGCCACAACGTCGGCGGACATCTCCCACACCCGCTTCAAGGCACAGAACTTCCACCAGTGGTGCTTGAGGACATCCGGGTTGGCGCGCTGGGGACGAACTTCGGTCTCACCTATAGCTACCGCGAGAAGTACCGGGTTTTCACCGTACTTCCATGGCTCCCACTCCCCTGCCACCGGGTCCACCAGGCTTTCCTCGGCCTTCATACCGGCCACCAACTGCATGACCACCTTGTCATCAAGGGGTTTCACCGTTCCATCCCGGGTGGTGCCCTTGGTCTTGTAGTCGATCAGGCAGACCCGGCCGTTGACTCTGGCCACAAGATCCAGGGTTCCTGCGTAGCCAACGCTTGCATTCCACACGGTGATCTCGGGAGCGATGGGCTCCACCCGGTACAACTCCCACCACTCATCGAAGCGGGCCGCGAAGGCCTCCTCGCCATTTGACGCGAGTTCTTCGCGCGTCTCGTTCACACGGTGCGGGCGCCCCAAGGCACGGAGCGCCACTTGCTCGCAGTAGTTATGGACCCGGTCGCCGCGGCGCGCGGCGTCGTCCCTGTAGACCTCCGCCGCTTTGGCAGCTTTGTTGACTGCCTGCCGCATCTTGGCAGGGCTGGACAGATGCTGCGGAAGTTCCGGATCCTTCGCCAGGCTGCTGGCACCCATGTAACCGAACCAGCCGTCCAAGGAGTGGGCCTGCTGGCCGATCACCGTGGTGATGGAAGGGACCGAGAAGGTCTCGGACGTTGACCGGGCATACATCCGGCCGTAGTCGGTGGCGTGGGCAAGCAGTGGATCTGTCATAGGAAAACTCTTTCACACACCACTGACAGGAAAGTGCTGAGTCCGCGCCGGCCCGATTGGTGCTGCGCTCCACCCCGTAACGAATGAGGCGCTCACGCATGGCGCGCAAGGTTCTTTGACCAGCGATGCGATAATTGGGCACGTCTTCGGATCTGGGAGTGGACAATGGTCCTCGATATAACAACGCTGCGGGTGGCACTGGGAGTGGTCGCCTTCACGCTATTGCTTCTTTTCTACGCATCGTTTAGGCGAACGCGATCGCCCTACAACGGGTGGTGGTGCATCGCCCTTTTGTTCTTTCTTTCAGGGAACTTAGCGTTTCTTTTCAACGGCACGCCGCATCAGGTCTGGGCAAATCCCGCCGGGAACGTCCTGTTGGTTGGTGGAGCGTTCAGCGTGTGGAGCGGCGCCCGCTCATTGAGGATGTTGCCCCCGCCAAGGTGGCAACTTGCGGCTGCCTGTGGAGTCACTGCCCTCGCCTCACTTCTGGAGAACCCCGGTTCCAACACTTGGTCCGGGGGCTTGGTGTCACCTGGGTTTCATGACGTTGGGGATCGCTTTGGCGGCCCGCGACCTTTGGCTGCTGGATTCCGGTTACTCGCATGTTCACAAGTCGATGGCCGTGGCGGCGGGATTACCTGGCTGGATACTATTTCTGCCGCTGGTCCGCGTACCTCGCGGAGGGTCCAACTGGCCCGACCTTCCGCCTGTATTTTGGTCCCTCCATGGCCAGCGTAGTCACCCTGATACTGCTCGTCGCCGTCTCTTTCAGCATGACTGCCCTCAGCAACGATCAGTTGATCAAGGGCCTGAGTGAACGCGCTGCCCGCGACAACCTCACCGGGCTCCTGAACCGCGGCACTTTCCTGGAAATGGCCGCCAAGGAACTCGAGCGCCTCCACACCACAAGTTCCGTCGCCTCCTTGATCCTGGCTGACCTGGACCACTTCAAAGCGATCAATGATGAGTATGGCCACGCCGCCGGCGACGCCGCGCTTCCAGGCCTTCGCGGCCGCCTGCACCGAGTCGGTACGGTCCACCGACCTGGTGGGAAGGTACGGCGGTGAAGAGTTCATCCTTCTCTTGCCAGGAGCCAACCAGGAGCGCGCCGAAAGCATCGCAGCCGACATCAACCGCTCTTTGGCGGCAACCAAAAGCCTCGACGACGTCCGCATTCCTACGGTGAGTTACGGAGTCACTTCAACTCAATTCAATGCCGCCGACCTCACTGCGATGATTGGTGCCGCCGATGCCGCCCTCTACCAAGCCAAATCCCTTGGACGGAACCGGGTAGTCAAGGCCGGCATGCCGGGCGGCGCGGGAGGAGCGCATTAGTCGCCAGCATCCGGAAACACAAAGGAGCCCCTTCGATCAGCGTTTCGGCTGATCGAAGGGGCTCCTTCCTGGTGGGCGATACTGGGTTCGAACCAGTGACCTCTTCGGTGTGAACGAAGCGCGCTACCACTGCGCCAATCGCCCATGCACAAGAAGACTAACCTGCCCCGGCCGGAATTCAAAAATCGGGAAAACGGAGAACCAACGCACCACGCGAATCACATCCATGTAACTCTCAAAATCCGCACCAATTCAAGGATCTTGGACCTATCGCTTACGATTCAGACCGGCCGATTTGGAGTTTCCCGGAACCTCCTATAGAGTTTTTACTCGTCGGAAAGCGACGGAATGCCCCCTGCGGGCGGGCCGTCGAACAGGACAATGCGGACGTAGCTCAGCTGGTAGAGCACCACCTTGCCAAGGTGGATGTCGCGAGTTCGAATCTCGTCGTCCGCTCGCAGGACACTGTCACGGCATGGAGCTCTTGGAACGTCAGGAATCCTGCTTACACGGTGGGTTGGCCGAGAGGCGAGGCAGCGGCCTGCAAAGCCGTATACACGGGTTCGAATCCCGTACCCACCTCGGTGAAAACCTTGGTTTCCGGTCCCGGCCGGATAGCATTTGGGCGATTGGCGCAGCGGTAGCGCGCTTCCCTGACACGGAAGAGGTCACTGGTTCGATCCCAGTATCGCCCACCAAGGCAAGGCAACTTGCTTGTTGATGAAAGCCCGGCCTGCGTCGGAACAGTCATCATGTGCGGACGTAGCTCAGCTGGTAGAGCACCACCTTGCCAAGGTGGATGTCGCGAGTTCGAATCTCGTCGTCCGCTCTCGTATTTTAATGTCCCGGAAACGGGCCGGGCGGCTCATGCCGATCCGGGCGATTGGCGCAGCGGTAGCGCGCTTCCCTGACACGGAAGAGGTCACTGGTTCGATCCCAGTATCGCCCACCAAGGCAAGGCAACTTGCCTGTTGATGAAAGCCCGGCCAGGCCGGAACAGTCATCGTATGCGGACGTAGCTCAGCTGGTAGAGCACCACCTTGCCAAGGTGGATGTCGCGAGTTCGAATCTCGTCGTCCGCTCCATTCCCTCATATCTGGCCAGTGACCCTCGCCATAGGCAGTGAAACCATCCAAGCAGCTCCGCCGGAGCTGCTTTTTTGTGCCCGCAGACCCGCGGCAGATGCCCACGGCACGCCCGCCTACCGGAAAGATCAGCAGAACTGATCAATACGACTCAGCAAAAATCACTTTATCCAATGTGATTCAGCTCGCATACTTTTCTACAGGCCTAATTCGTCCACCCCCAGGCAGGAGTCCACGGTGAATCAAGAAACACTCGCCCGTTCGATCATGAGGAAGAAGCCCATTGACGACATCGAGGAGGAAAACAAGCACAGCGGGCTCTTCAAAAGCCTGGGCCTCTGGCAGCTGACAGCCATTGGCGTCGGCGGCATCATCGGGGTCGGGATTTTCTCTCTGGCCGGCCTCGTGGCACACGGAAGCGCGGACACCCCAGGCGTCGGCCCCGCCGTGCTGATCTCTTTCCTGGTCGCGGGCCTTGCCTCAGCGGCCGCGGCACTTTCCTACGCCGAATTCGCCGGCATGATCCCCCGCGCCGGATCCGCCTATACCTATGGCTACGTTGCTCTTGGCGAGGTCATCGGATGGTTCATCGGCTGGGACCTCCTGCTGGAGTACATCGCAATCGTCGCCGTCGTCGCGATCGGCATTTCCGGCTACTTCGACGCATTCCTTTCCGGGATCGGCGTCCACATGCCAGCGTGGATGACCTCGACCGCGGACGAAGGACACGGCGGGATCATCAACCTGCCGGCCATCCTGGTCTGCCTGCTGGTCACCTGGATCCTGTCCCGCGGAACCAAGGCGTTCGGCCGATTCGAACTGGTGGCGGTGGCCATCAAGGTGGTCCTGATCCTGTTCATCATCGGCCTCGGCATCTTCTACATCAACACGAACAACTACAACCCGTTCATGCCCAGCGGCTTCGGCCCGGTGGTGGCCGGTTCGGCTACGGTGTTCTTCGCCGTGTTCGGCTACGACGCCATGAGCACCGCGGCCGAGGAAGCCAAGGACGGCAAGAAGCACATGCCGAAAGCAATTGTGCTGTCGCTTGTCATCGCGATGCTCCTCTACGTTGCGGCGACCCTGGTGCTCACCGGCATGCAGAACTACAAGGACATCAACCCGACAGCCGGTTTTGCCTCCGCCTTCAGCGGTGTTGGCCTGCCCGTAATCGCCACCATCATCTCGGTGTTCGCCGTGCTGTCGATCCTCACAGTGATGTTGACCTTCCTGCTCGGCGTCACCCGTGTTTGGTTCTCGATGAGCCGTGACGGCCTGCTCCCGGGCTGGTTTGCCAAGACGGACCGCCATGGCACCCCGCAGCGCGTCACCTGGATTGCAGGCCTTGCGTCAGCTTTCCTGGCGGGCGTGTTCCCCATCAAAGCCGTGGCGGACCTGACCAACATCGGCATCCTGGCCGCCTTCGTCGTCGTCTGTCTTTCGGTCATCATCTTTCGGTACAAGAAGCCCGACGCGCCGCGTACCTTCCGGCTGCCTTTCATGCCAGTGGTTCCCGCGTTCGGCATGCTTGCATCCGCCTTCCTCATGACCCAGTTGCATTGGGAAACCTGGCTGCGCTTTGTCGTGTGGTTGGCTATCGGACTCGTGATCTATTTCAGCTACGGCCGCAAACATTCGCTCATGAACCCGGACAGCCCTCGCCATCAGGAGCTACCTGCCCCCGGCAACCTGTGACCCCTTCGAAGAATCGTTCGGCATCCCAGCCAACCGAACCCTTGGCACCTCCAAAGTCTCGGGTTAGGATCGAAAGCGGAGGAGCGACCTGGCTCCGTGATTGAAGGGAGGTGCCCGTGGGACAACTTGACGATCTGAAGGGCAAGGCTCAGGATCTCGTTGGTGGCAAAGAAGAAGCAGCCATCAAGGAATGCATCGAATAGGCTTCCTTCACGGATGAGACTCCGCGGCCGGCTAGTCCGGCCAGAGCTCCCGATAACAGCTACGTCAACGGGGCATCGGTCCCGCCGAGAGGCGCCACCGGTGCCCTTGGCGTTTAATCATCCCGTGCAACTTCCGGGTTATAGGACAACCGTGTGTAAATCCCGGGTGTGTCATCTGCGTCCCGCCCAGCCTTTGCGGTGCCACAGGCCTTAGTCCCGATAACCCCCGGAACCTCGCGACGCGCAAAATACTTGCGGGTGCGCTCAATCCCTCTCTGTCGACACCGAATTCCCGCGTCGAAATGCATTTGCCGTGTCGCTCAGTTCATGCGGGGGTTACACCCTCCCATACACACGTTTTGTCCTATAACCCCAACTTCCCTTCGCCTGCACGGCAGAGGAGACCTCACTCCGGTAACGTGAAGGACTATGCCAGCGTCACCTCTCCGCACCGGACAACAACGCCCCGGGTCCGCCTCACGGCAGCTTTCCCGCGCCCTTTCCCTTCCGGTTGTGGCCGGAATCGTCACCGCGTTGGTCGGATTCACCTCGTCCTTCGCGGTGGTGCTCGCGGGCCTCAAAGCCGTGGGCGCCACACAGGAACAGGCTGCCAGCGGGCTCCTTGCGCTCACGCTCACCTTCGGGCTCGGCGTGCTCTGGCTGTCCTGGCGGTCGCGCTTGCCTGTCACGCTTGCCTGGTCCACCCCGGGTGCGGCGTTGCTGGCCGGGGCCGGAGTGCCCGACGGCGGCTGGCCGGCCGCCGTCGGCGCTTTCCTTATCGCCGGGGTGCTGATCGCGCTGACCGGCTTGGTTCCGCCCCTTGGCAACCTGATGGCGAAGATTCCCACAGCCCTTGCCCAGGCAATGCTCGCCGGGGTACTCCTGTCCCTCTGCCTTGCGCCGTTCAAAGCCTTGGGAACCACTCCCCTGTTGGTTGCTCCCGTGATCCTTTGCTGGCTGATCATGATGAAACTGGCGCCCCGCTGGTCGGTCCCGGCCGCGCTGGTGGTGGCCCTCGTCGTGATCGCTATCTACATTGCGGTCAACGGCGTGAGCATTCCCACGAACCGCCTCTTGCCCGAGCTCCACTGGACAACCCCTGCCTTCACCCTCAGCACTGCGGCCGGCATCGGGTTGCCATTGTTCATTGTCACCATGGCTTCCCAGAACATTCCGGGGGTGGCCGTGCTGAAATCCTTCGGCTACACCGTCCCGTGGCGCCAGTCGATGCTGGTAACCGGGGCAGGGACTATGCTGGGGGCTCCCTTTGGCGGCCACGCGATCAACCTGGCCGCTTTGAGCGCTGCCTTGGCCGCAGGGGAAGAAGCGGGCGAGGACCGGGGCCGGCGCTGGATCGCGGCCTTCACCTCCGGGCTGGCCTACCTCGTTCTGGCAGCTTTCTCCGCAGCGTTAGTGACAGTCGTGGCAGCGGCACCGCCAGGACTCCTCGAAGCCGTCGCCGGACTGGCCCTCCTGGGCACCATGGCCTCCGCCGTCGCTTCCGCGCTGGCCGTCGCCGAAGAGCGCATCGGCGCCTCTGTCACATTCCTGATCGCGGCGTCGGGCCTCAGCTTCGCGGGCATCGGCGCCGCGTTCTGGGCATTGGCGGCGGGAATCCTGCGCGCTGGGTACTGAAAGACCGGGAACCCCTTCAGCGCGAAAACTGAGCTTCGTTAAGAAGCTTCGTAGTTAGGAAGCTTCGTGATTTTGGCCTTCACGGGCCAGTGCGGTCAAACGGGACACCGCCCGGAAGTACTTCTTCATGTACCCGCCGGTCATCATTTCCTCGGTGAAAAGCTGATCGAACGGCACGCCGCTGGCAAGGATCGGGACGTCCTTGTCGTACAAACGGTCTGCCAGCACCACGAACCGCAGGGCCACGGCCTGCTCCGTGATGGTTTCCACATTCCGCCAGACAACCCCGTCAATCCCTGCAATCAGCTTGCGGTAGCGGCTGGGGTGGACTCCGGCAAGGTGGTCGATCAAGCCGCGGAAGTCGTCCACGGCCACAGTCTGGCCGTCGAACTCGGCGTGCATTTGCCGCTTGAGGTCTTCGGTCTTCAGGGGCGCGGGGGCGGCGGGCAGACCGCGGTGCCGGAAATCTTCGCCGTCGATCCTGACAACATCGAACTGGTCTGCCAGGACCTGGATCTTCACGCTGGAAGTCGACGGCGGCGAACCGCCCTTCGCCCAGCGAGCCCGGCAAGGTGTTGGACGTGGCCGCGAGCTTCACGCCGGCGTCGGCGAGTTCACGCATGAGCCGGGACATCAGCACTGTGTCGCCCGGATCGTCAAGCTCGAACTCGTCAATGCAGACAAGCTTGTAGCCGCTCAGCGCCTCCACCGTCTTCCTGAAGGACAGGGCGCCCACCAGGTTCGTGTATTCGACGAATGTTCCGAATGCTTTCGGCCCGGGAGCCGAGTGCCACAGGGATGCCAAAAGGTGGGTCTTTCCGACGCCGAATCCGCCGTCGAGATAGATGCCGGCCCTTCCGTTGACCTTCTTGCCGAAAAGGCGTTTGAACAGGCCGTCTCCATCGCCGGCTCCGATCGTCGCCCCAAACGCTTCCAGGGCCTTGACCGCTGCCGCTTGGCTGGGCTGGTTCGGATCCGGCCGGTAACTGTTGAAGGACACCTCTCCGAACCGTGGCGAAGGGTAGAAACCCTTGAGAATCTCATCCGCTGAGACCGCCGGCGTGCGCGCGGCGAGCTGTTCGATCTGTACCAATGCGGTCCGTTCTTCGTGTCGTAAGTCCCCAGCAAGAATACCGGCAATGCCACGCCCCGGGCGGACACGTGATGAAGGCCATATTTCACCATATGAACGGGGAGGAGCTTTAGTCCGCGGCCCTCGATACTGTGGGATTAATGCCCGGGCACGTCTTATCGCCCGGCGCCGCCCGGTGTCAGTGAAAGTGTCAGTGAAAGGCCATAGCAATGTCCTACCCCGTTGAACAGAACGAGAAGTTCGCCGCGTACGCCCACCCCGAGCGCCTGGTATCCACCGAGTGGCTTGCCGCTGCCCTTGAAGGTGGCGCCCTCGGCGACGGAACGCTGGTGGTTGTCGAATCCGACGAAGACGTCCTCCTGTACGAAACCGGCCACATTCCGGGCGCAGTCAAGATCGACTGGCACACGGACCTGAACGATGAAGTCACCCGGGATTACGTCGACGGTGAAGCCTTCGCGGCCCTGGCGGCCGCCAAGGGCATCTCGCGGGACACCACCGTGGTGATCTACGGTGACAAGTCCAACTGGTGGGCCGCTTACGCCCTCTGGGTCTTCACCCTCTTCGGCCACGAAGACGTGCGGCTCCTGGACGGTGGCCGCGACAAGTGGATCGCCGAAGGTCGCGACATCACCACGGAGGTCCCGCAGCCTGCCCCGGGCGAGTACCCCGTGGTCGAGCGGAACGACGCCCCGATCCGGGCGTTCAAGGATGACGTCCTGGCACACTTTGGGAATCCGCTGATCGATGTCCGTTCCCCCGAGGAATACACGGGCCAGCGCACGCACATGCCGGCCTACCCTGAAGAAGGTGCGCTGCGCGGCGGCCACATTCCCACAGCTGCCTCCATCCCGTGGGCCCGAGCCGCTGCCGAAGACGGCACCTACCGCAACCGCACCGAACTTGAGGGCCTCTATCTGGGAGAAGCCGGCCTCTCGGAGGGCGACGACGTCGTGGCCTACTGCCGCATCGGCGAGCGTTCCAGCCACACCTGGTTTGCCCTCAAGTACCTGCTCGGCTTTGAAACCGTCCGCAACTACGACGGTTCCTGGACCGAGTGGGGCAATGCCGTGCGCGTCCCGATCGCCAAGGGCACCGAACGCGGTACAGTCCCTGCACTTGCCGGCAAGTAGCCCGGACCTGCGTAAGCTGGAAGTGATGAGTACCAATACTTTGCCCGCCGCATTGGCGGAAATTGTCGATGACTTCCAGGCGCTGACCGAGCCCGACCGCCTTCAGCTGCTGCTTGAGTTCTCACGCGGACTCCCGGCCCTGCCGGAGCGGCTTTTGGACCACCCCGAGCTCCTGGAGCAAGTGGTGGAGTGCCAATCGCCGCTTTTCCTGACGATCGAACAGGAAAAGAAGGCCGACGGCGTCGCCTACCGTTTGTTTTTCAAGGCACCGCCGGAAGCACCCACCACGCGTGGCTTTGCGGGCGTTCTGCATGAGGGCCTGGACGGATTGACTGCGGCGGAGATCCTGGCGATTCCAGATGACATGCCGGAATTGCTGGGCCTGACCCGGGCCATCACGCCGCTGCGCATGCGCGGCATGACCGCCATGTTGGGGCGGATCAAGCGCAAGGTCGCTGCGGCTGACCGTTTGTTGTCCTAACCGGGCACACCGAGCATGGCAAAGAAACAGGCTTCGCAGGGAACGCCGGCCACAGCCGTACTGGCTGCGGCCGGCGTTCCCTTCACATTGCACCCGTACACGCACGATCCCTCCGCGGCCAGCTATGGCCTGGAGGCAGCCGAGGTCCTCGGAATCGATCCGGCTCGAGTGTTCAAAACCTTGATGGTTGATGTTGAGGGCAGACTCGCGGTGGGCATCGTTCCTGTCAGCGGAACACTGGATCTCAAGGCCATTGCCTCGGCGCTCGGATCAAAAAAGGCCGCCATGGCCGATCCCAAAGCGGCAGAGCGACGCACCGGCTATGTCCTGGGCGGGATTTCCCCGCTGGGCCAGCGCCAACCCTCGCCCACCGTCCTCGACGAATCGGCGTTGGCCTTCGGCGCAATCCTTGTGTCGGGTGGTCGTCGGGGGCTGGACATTGAACTCGATCCCGCGGATCTCATCCGGCTGACCGGCGCCCGGACTGCCCCGATCGGCAGCCCCTAGCGACTCCTGGAGTCTCCCGGCTCCGGAACGCAAGGCGTGAGCTGCGTCAGGCCGACGTCGGGCCGCTGCGGGGCTTGAGCCGCGGCGCGAGCCACGAGCGCACCAAGCGCTCCCACTTCTGCGGATCCACGTTCCACTCCTTCGTGTGCCGTGCTCCTTCGAAGGGCTCAAACGTGACCATGTCAGGATTCTTTTCGGCGAGGCTGGCCGAAGGCGCGTAGGGAACATACTCGTCATCCACGCTGTGGATCACCAGCGTCGGCGTCCGCAACTCGACGGCACGCGAATCCCAGTCCATCGCTTTGAGGTCCACCGGCGCGGCCAGGCCGGTCAGGCGTCGGCCAAGGGGGTGACCCAACATCAGCTGTCCATAGCGACCCACAGCATAGGGAATCCTGTTGAGCTGTGCATGGTGTGCCAGGACGTCCACCCAATTGATCACCGGCGCGTCCAGCACCATGGCCCTGATGACATGCCGATGAGGGGAAAGGTCGGCCGTCTGCAGGCAGATCGCACCGCCCATGGACCAGCCGAACAGGACCACTTCGTGCGCACCGTGGTCGAGGGCGTACTCGATGGCGGCTTCGACGTCGCGCCATTCCGTGGACCCCAGCCCGTAGCGTCCGTCGGGGGCGGAGGGCGCCAGTCCGTCGTTCCGGTAGGAGACCAGGAGGCTGTCCAATCCGAGCTCGCGCGCGGTCCTCACGGCGCGCAAACCCTCGAGGCGCGTCGCACCGCGGCCATGAACCATGATGGCCCACACCTTCGCGCGCTCCCCCGGGATGGCGGGGACCAGCCACGCTGGCGCCTGGCCGCCTTCGACGTCGATCTTTACATCTTCCGACTCGACGCCGAGCGCCGCCGGCGAGTTGTAGACGGCACCGCTCCACCATCCACGCCGGGCCGATGTCAGGTCTCCGCTGTAGACCTCCTCCACTTCGCGCTGCACCGTGCGCTCCGCGGGCGAATAGGAGACGATGCGGCCGATCCGCGCGAATCCGGTGCCTCCGGCGAAAAAGAGGCTGAACACTCCATCCACCGTAGTGTCCGGAGTGGCTGCAAGGATGATTTGGAGTCCTTTGTCGCCGCGCACCACTGC
The DNA here is from genome assembly GCF_043952055.1 of Arthrobacter sp. NA-172. Classification (NCBI taxonomy): domain Bacteria; kingdom Bacillati; phylum Actinomycetota; class Actinomycetes; order Micrococcales; family Micrococcaceae; genus Arthrobacter; species Arthrobacter sp. NA-172. The sequence continues at coordinate 214,420 of NZ_JBINOT010000002.1, forward strand.
GAGAACTTCCTCATCGGCCTGGCGTACAGATGGGGTGATGACGCGCCGGGCAAAATAGGCTGCGAGCGCCGAAGACCCCGCACCCAGCAATCCGGCAATGCCGCTTCCAGCAACTATTCCGGCGACGGCCCATTTGGCTCGGGTGGACATTTTCGCACCGGTTTCAGGGGCCGACGCAGCTCGGGTCATGGATGCCATGTGACCATTGTCCCCGTTGCGGGGCCATGCTTTGAACAGCACCCCGCCTACGCCGCGTTCCGTTTGGCGTCCTCGCGGGAACAGCCAAGTCAACTCGCGCTCTGAAGAGAATTGCCGCACCAAACGACACTGCGTGTCGCAGCTCAGGTCTACGCTGGAACCATGAGTGATCCAATCGTCATCCTTACCGAAGAGCCTCTCGGCCCGGACGACCGCGTCAATATTGCCAAACTGATCGACGGCGGCGACTCGCCCCTGGTGGTGCTGGTGCCGGCGAACACCGAACGGCACTTGCTGATCGACTTCCTCGAAAACCTTTCGCTGCTTGACGTCGCAAAGGCTTTCCGGGAACTTATCGCTGAGGCGCCGGATCCCCAATCGGAACGGGCGCAGGCCACCGAGGCCTTGTCGGCGTCGCTCGCGGTGCTCGAAGGGCTGGGTAGCGGGGTCACTGGAGAAATCGTCGACGGCGGTGCCGTGGCCGGCTTGGTCTCCAAGGTCAAGGCACTCAACGCGGCACAAGCAGTAGTGGTGACCCGTCCGCATGCGGTGGCAGACACCTTCCATACTGATTGGGCCAACAAAGCCCAGGACCAGTTGGGGCTGCCCGTGCTGCATCTTTATGCGGGCTCGGGATTTATCGGCGACTCGTGAGCGTTGAGAGAACATGAGCACTGCAGATAACAGGAAGTACTTCCAAGACGCAGACCCCTTGGCCGGAGTTCCCCTTCAGGAAGTCCCGAAAGACGGGCAACGCGTGGAGAAAACCGACGCTGAGTGGCGCGAGGAGCTGACCCCCGAAGAATTCAGGGTCCTTCGCAAGGCTGGAACGGAACGCCCATACACAGGCGAATACTGGGACACCCATACTGCCGGCGTCTACAACTGCCGGGCTTGCGGAGCGGAGCTTTTCACCAGCAACGAGAAGTTCGATTCCCATTGCGGATGGCCTTCCTTCTGGGCGCCGCTCGCGGAGGGAACGGTTCGATACATTCACGACCGTACGCTGGGCATGGAACGGGTGGAGGTCCGCTGCGCCAATTGCGATTCCCACCTGGGCCACGTCTTTAAGGGCGAAGGATACGGCACACCCACTGACCAGCGGTACTGCATCAATTCCGTTTCGCTCAAGCTCGTCGAGTCCCCGGCCGGACAGTAAGTCCGGGCAACAGGCCCACGCGCTGACGCCAGGCACGTAAAAGCTGTCTCCGAAGCTCCCCCGGAAGTTCCAGCCCTCCCCCGGCTGGATCTTCCGGGGGCTGCCGTGACCACTTGCACAAGAGTTTCTTATGCTCGGGCCGCTTTTGAATTAGCGAGTCTGGCCGCTTGCTACGCTCACCTCAGACCAACAACATCTTGAGGAAAGGCCCTGTCGACGATGACTACCACCGCTATCACCGCCCGCCCGAGCATCACATCGGACAACCGGGACTGGATCTCCCTGAAGTCCGCCGCGACCGCGCTGCAGGCGTTCCAGAGCCAAGACGGTTCCATCCAGGATCCGGCTCACCACGAGCCCGCGAGGGAGCACACCGCCACCATCGTCTCGGCCATCAAGAGCCTCGCACCGTCGTTTCCCCACGACCGGGCATACCTTGAACTCCTCGTGGAAGACTTCGGCCGTTGGGCCGATGCCGGCTTCGGAATCCCCGATTTCCTCGATTCGCTGCTGGCCTTCCAGCCGCAGGAACGCCGTGAAGACGGACTCCAGCACCTCGTGGTCTTCCCCATGTACACCCAGAACGGCAGTACCAGCCGCCTTGTGGAAGCTGTCCTGATCGAGGTGGTCTGGCCCGAGTTCATCGGCGAGTTGGAGGCCGGCGACTACTCCAACAAGCTGTTCGTGCCCATCCGTTTCCTGGATTTCACGCCCGGCTACGACACCAACTCGGCCGTACTCTTTCCTGAGACTGTTGCCGTGCGCCAGACGCCCGCCTTCACGTGGGGCGCCATCTTTGCCGACCGTGAAGCGGCACGCTTCCGCCGCGTCCTCAAGGCGGCCGCCTCCACCACTTCGCTGGAACTGCCCGCGGATGCCGCCGAGCTGTTGGATGACCAAGAGCTCACGCAGCGCACTTTCGTCATGTGGGACCTGATCCATGACCGCACGCACATGCGCGGCGACCTGCCGTTCGACCCGTTCATGATCAAGCAGCGCATGCCGTTCTTCCTCTATTCGCTCGAAGAACTGCGCTGTGACCTGACGGCATTCCGCGAATCCGTGCGGATCGAGAAGGATGAGGACGCCTCCCCTGACGCCCGCCGCCACGCCAAGCTCGTTCAGTACGCCGTCATTTTCGATCGGATCTTCCGTTTTGCCATCACGGGCAGCCGGGTCCGCAACTACGACGGCCTGGGCGGCCAGCTCCTCTTCGCCTGGATGCACCAGCACCACGTCCTGCACTGGACCGACAGCAAGCTCAGCATCGACTGGGACGAGGCGGCCGACGTCGTCGTGGAGCTCGGTGCGCAGATCGAGGAACTGTACTGGCGCTCCATCGACCGCCCCAAGGCCGCCCACTGGCTCGCAGCGTATAAGCTCATTTCCGGTACCGTCACTCCCCACCCGGCTTCGGTCTGGGCGAAAGGCCCGGAGGCGCTGCCGCTTGACGGGCCGCCCCGCGGCCTAACAGACCAGGTCCTCGACGACGAATTCCCCCTGTCCATGTTCTACGAAGCACTGGAGAAGAAAATGCGTCCCATCATCGAATCAACCACCGGCATCACGGGCATCACCGGACTGACCGCATCCAAATGACGAGCGATCCACTGACGATTGTCGTCACAGGTGGCAGCAACTCGTCCGGTATTGCCGTAGCCCGCGCGTTCGCGCTGGCCGGACACCGGGTCTTCACGGTCGGCTCTGACGAACCCCGTATCACTGCCGCCGCGGCTGAAGCCGGCGACGGCGTGGTCCCCCTTGTGTGCGATCTTTCCCGACTCGATGCGGTTCGGGAACTCGCAGGACACATCCGCGGAAACACCGAAGGGATCGACGGCGTCATCCACCTGGTGGGAGGGTGGCGCGGTGCCAAGGGCATCGAGGACCAGCCGGACGAAGACTGGGACGCCTTGGAACAAAGCGCCATTACCACGCTCAGGAACGTCACCCGGATCTTCTACAAGGATCTCGCAGCCTCCCCGAGGGGCCGCTTCGCCATGGTGAGTTCGACGGCGGTTGCCGCACCTACCGCCGGGGCGGCCACCTACGCGGCGGCCAAGGCTGCTGCCGAGACCTGGACCTTGGCTATGGCCGACGGGTTCCGCCGTGATCAATCAGGAAACCCCGCAAACACAGGCAACTCAGGAAACTCCGACAACAAGGACGAACCCACGGAACAGCACAGTCTCACTGAACAACACCGTCTCACTGAACAACGCAGTGCCGCCGTCGTGTTTGTGGTCAAGGCGCTCCTGGACGCGGCGATGCGGAAGGAACATCCCGAGCGGAAATTCCCCGGGTACACCGACGTCGACGACCTCGCGGCAGCCGCCGTCGGGCTCTTCGACCAACCGGCAGCGGAACTGAACGGACAGCGCCTCCTCCTGGCCAAATAGACTGAAAGCGTGAACGAACAAGTGACCAGCATGACTGAAGAGACCCCGGCCGCCCTGATCCCAGAAGCCGCAGGGCGCCTCCATGACCCCTCCATCCGCGGGTTCGCCTCGGACAACTACTCGGGCGTCCATCCTGAGATCCTGGCCGCCCTCGCCGCAGCCAATGGCGGCCACCAAGTCTCCTACGGCGAGGACCAGTACACGGAACGGCTCCAGGAAGTCATGGAGCAACACTTCGGGGAAGGCATCGAGTGTTTCCCCGTCTTCAACGGCACCGGGGCGAATGTGCTGTCGCTGCAGTCGTTGCTGCCGCGCTGGGGTGCAGTCGTCTGCGCCTCGACAGCCCACATCAACATGGACGAAAACGGCGCCCCGGAGCGCATCGGCGGAATCAAGCTCCTGCATGTGCCCACCCCGGACGGCAAACTGACTCCCGAATTGATCGACCGTGAGGCCTGGGGCTGGGGCGACGAGCACCGTGCGCAGCCGCTGGCGGTCTCCATCACCCAGACCACCGAGCTCGGCACCTGCTACACGCCCGAAGAAGTCCGGGCGATCGCGGACCACGTCCACTCCAAGGGCATGAAACTGCACATGGATGGCGCCCGCCTCGCCAATGCTGCAGCACACCTCGGCGTGCCGTTGCGGGCATTCACCCGCGACGCCGGCGTGGACATTTTGTCCTTCGGCGGCACCAAGAACGGGCTGCTGTTCGGCGAGGTAGTGGTTGCGCTGAACCCGGAAGCTGCCAACGGACTGAAGTTCCTGCGAAAAATGAACATGCAGCTGGCTTCGAAGATGCGCTTTATTTCAGTCCAGTTCATCGCCCTTCTGGAATCCGGGTTGTGGCTTCGCTCGGCGGAACACGCAAACGCCATGGCCGCGAGGCTGCGTGCTGCCGTGGACTCGATCGACGGTGTGGAACCGACCCAGACCACCGAGTCCAACGGAGTCTTCGCAGTATTGCCCGCCGGCGTTGCTGACCGCCTCCGCGCCTCGTTCAAGTTCTACGACTGGAACGAAGCGAATCGCGAAGTGCGCTGGATGTGCTCCTTCGACACCACTGAGGACGACATCGATTCCTTCGTTGCCGCCATCAAGCGCGAGCTGGCCCCGGCATAGGCAGGTGGCATCAGCATAGGCATGTGGACGGGGCGGCGTGGCTTCAAGGTTTCGCCGCCCCGGACACATAATCTGCGAAGGTGAACGCACTCGCACAGGTTCCCGCGGATTTTTTGCATGCGTTGGGAACGCTACGAAAAGCACAGTGCCGGAATGAGCTCCGCCTCGCGGAGATTCCGGCGCCCTCCCGTTTGGCGCCCTATGCCGTGGCGCTGGGGGCCGAAGTCTTCAGGCAGTCCACACATCCCGGCCGGACCCCGGTTCATGGCCCGGCGGCCATGGCATTCTCCAACGAGAACGTGCCCGGCCCCGCAGATGCGGCCGACGACGAAGACGATGAGCTTGCGACCGGCAGGTTCATCCTCCTCCACGATCCCGACGGCTCGGCCGTATGGGACGGAGAGTTCCGGATCGTGACCTACATCAGGGCACAGCTCGAAGCCGACATGGGCAACGACGCCATGCTTGGTTCCGTGGCCTGGACATGGCTTGTCGATGCCCTTGAGAGCCATTCCGCCCAGTACCGCGCCGCGGGCGGAACCGCCACCCGGATCCTGTCCGAGAGCTTCGGGACGTTGGCCGAAAGACCGGAAACCATCGACATTGAGCTCCGAGCCTCATGGACACCGGCGTCTTCGGACGCACAGGCACACCTCGAGGCGTGGTCCGATATGGTCTGCACGTTCGCCGGACTCCCTCCCCTGCCTCCCGGCGTCACACCCTTGCGGAATCGGCGGCTTACATAACGCTCCGGGCACCCGTTGGAATCCACGGCCGGACCCGCCCCGAACAGAGTCGGTAAACTGAAGGCACCATGACCACTGAAAATCTGGAACCCACCACAGCCGGCGGCCCGGCTGCTGATCCCACACCACACATCACCGTAGACGGCTTTGAGGGCCAGATACCCGAAGTTATCGACCTGGACGCACCGCGCGAAGGCGTACCGCTTGTCATCGACACCATCTCCGGCCTCGAGCGGTGCGCAGCCGCCATCGCCGCAGGATCCGGCCCCGCCGGCGTCGATGCAGAGCGCGCCTCCGGCTTCCGCTACGGGCAGCGCGCCTTCCTGGTTCAGATCCGGCGAGATGGCGCGGGTACCTGGCTGATCGACCCGGAGCCCTTTGATGACTTGAAAATCATCAATGAGGCACTGAGCGGCGTGGAATGGATCCTGCACGCAGCATCGCAGGATCTGCCGTGCCTGGCCGAGCTTGGCATGTGGCCGGACAAACTCTTCGATACCGAGCTCGCCGCACGGCTTGCCGGGCTGCCGCGCGTCGGCCTTGCAGCCGTCATTGAGCAGCTCCTGGGCTTTGGCCTTGCCAAGGAACATTCGGCCGCCGACTGGTCCACCCGCCCTCTTCCCGAACCGTGGCTACGATACGCCGCCCTCGACGTCGAGGTCCTCGCGGAATTGCGCGAAGAGCTGATCGAATTGCTGGACGGGGACGGCAAACTCGACTTTGCCGAACAGGAATTCGCCGGGATCCTCGCAGCCGGGCTCCCGACTCCCCGGGTCGATCCCTGGCGGAAGACCTCCGGTCTGCACCAGATCCGTGACCGCCGCCAATTGGCCGCCGTGCGCGAACTGTGGCACGAGCGGGACCAGCTGGCCCGCAAACGGGATGTTGCCCCCAGCCGCCTGATTCCCGATTCGGCCTTGGTCGCGGCGGCAAAGGCCATGCCGGCCACTGTTCCGCAGCTCCTGGCCACCAAGGGCTTCCACGGCCGGGCAGCACAGCGCGAAGCACCACGCTGGCTGCGCTGCATCGCCGCTGCAAAGAACGTGGAAGACCTTCCCCCGCTACATTTGCCCACCAACGCTCCCCCGCCGCCGAGAGTTTGGTCGGACCGCGATCCCGACGCCGCCGCGCGCCTGGGAACTGCCCGGCCCCGGCTTCAGGCGGCCGCAGACGAGCTCAAGCTCCCCGTGGAGAACCTGCTCACCCCGGACTACATGCGACGGGTGCTGTGGCGGCCGCCGTCGGACATCACCATCGAGTCCATCGCCGACGAACTGCGCGGCCTCGGCGCCCGCGAATGGCAAATCGCCATCACTGCGCCGATCATCGCCGAGGCATCGCTGAACCCGCAACCGCTGCCGCCTAAGGAACCTAAGGAACCCAAGGAACCACGTAACCCGGCCCCGGCCCCTTCCTGACGACCGCTATGGCTTCTTGCGCGCTAAGTTACCGGCTAGTAACATAGCCGTGAATGACGCCGGTCTCACCCCCTGAGGGTTGTCCGGCATCCACGTCTCAACGAGGAGCCACACATGAGCCATACCGGGAACAGCACCAAGCTGCGGACTGTCCGCGACGTCGTCTTCGTCGACGGTGTCCGGACGCCATTCGGCAAAGCGGGTGAAAAAGGCATCTATGCGGGCACTCGTGCAGACGACCTCGTGGTCAAGTGCATCCGCGAACTCATGCGTCGCAATCCGTCCTTGCCTGCCCATCGGGTCGACGAAGTCGCCATCGCCGCCACGACGCAAACCGGAGACCAAGGCTTGACCATTGGGCGCACGGCCGCGCTGCTGGCGGGCCTCCCCCGAAGCGTGCCCGGCTTCGCGATCGACCGCATGTGTGCGGGGGCAATGACTGCAGTCACGACGACGGCGAGCGGCATCGGCTTCGGGGCCTACGACGTCGTGATTGCCGGCGGCGTGGAGCACATGGGCAACCATCCCATGGGGGCCGGCGCGGATCCCAACCCGAGGTTCATGTCCGAGCGGATCGTGGATCCGGCCGCACTGAACATGGGCAACACCGCCGAGAACCTGCATGATCGCTTCCCGGCCATCACCAAACAGCGCACGGACAACTATGCCGCCGCATCCCAGGCAAAACTCGCGGCCGCCTACGGTAAGGACCAAATCCAGCCCGACCTCGTACCCGTCGCCACGATGAAGCCCGGCCAAGGCTGGACAGTCAACACCGTGGACGAGCCGCCGCGGCCAGGAACTACCGTGGATGACCTCGCTGAGCTACGGACGCCGTTCCGCGCCCACGGCCGGGTCACCGCGGGCAACGCCGCGGGCTTGAACGACGGCGCGACGGCGGCACTCCTCGCCTCGGCAGAAGCCGCGGAGGAGCTCGGCCTCACGGTCAAGATGCGTTTGGTCTCCTATGCCTTCGCCGGCGTCGAACCCGAAGTCATGGGCATCGGACCTGTCCCGGCCACCGAGAAGGCGCTCAAGAACGCAGGCTTGGGCATCGAGGACATCGGCCTGTTCGAGATCAACGAGGCCTTCGCGGTTCAGGTCCTGAGCTTCCTGGACCACTTCGGCATCGCCGACGATGATCCCCGAGTCAACCGCTACGGTGGGGCAATCGCCGTCGGACACCCGCTGGCCTCCTCCGGGGTGCGCCTCATGAACCAGCTGGCGCGCCAGTTCGAAGAAGACCCGTCAGTCCGTTACGGCATCACCACGATGTGCATGGGACTGGGCATGGGTGCCACCGTCATCTGGGAGAATCCGCACCACGAGCACCACACCACGGCAGCAGAGACCACCACTGACACCGAAACCAAGGGAGCCGCAGCATGAGCGCCGCCGAATTCCAGAAACTGGCCGGACTGTTTCCAGACGAGACTGTGACGCACTCCTACGTCCAGAATATTGAGCTCCCCGGCAATGCCGGAACGTTCGCCCTGATCACCTTGGACAACGGCCTGGACCACACCAAGCCCACCACACTCGGACCCAACACCCTCGTGGAACTCGGCTCAGTGCTAGAAGGCCTCAAGGAGCGGGCTGCCCGCGGGCAGATCGCCGGTGTCGGCGTCACTGGCAAGCCCTACTTCCTCGTGGCCGGAGCAGATCTCTCCGCCGTCAAGCGGCTTGAAGAACGCGAGCATGGCCTGTGGATGGCGCAGCTGGGCCACGATGTCTACGCGACGCTGGCCGATCTCGGCGTACCCAGTTTCGCCTTCATCAATGGCGTTGCACTCGGTGGCGGACTCGAAATTGCCCTCCAGTCCACCTACCGTACGGTCTCAACGGGCGCGGGCGCCCTCGCTTTGCCAGAAGCGTTCATCGGGCTTGTCCCGGGCTGGGGCGGCGTGTACATCCTGCCGCGCCTCATCGGCCCGGAAAACGCCGTCAAGGTCATGATCGAGAACCCGCTGAGCAACAACCGCACCCTCAGCGGCCCTCAGGCGTTCCAGCTCGGTATTGCGGATGCCATCTTTGAGCCAGCGGACTTCGTGGAGCAATCCGTCGCCTGGGCGGCGAAGGTGATCGCGGGCGAGACCGTTCCGGAACGGAGCAACGCCGTGGATCCCGCCGATCCCGCGGTGGCAGAACGCTGGGCGGGCGCCGTGGCAGGGGGCCGGGCGTTCGTGGAAGCCAAGACCTCCAACGCTTCGCCGGCACCGGCGAAGGTATTGGATATCCTCGAGGCCAACCGGACCCTTGGCAAGGCGGAGTCAGCCGCGCTGGAATGCGAAACCCTCGCCGAGCTGATGCAGACTGACGAGTTCCGCTCCACCGTCTACGCCTTCCTGGACCTGGTGCAGAAACGGTCCAAGCGGCCAGCAGGAGCCCCGGACCGCAAACTCGCCCGTCCGGTGACCAAAATCGGCGTCGTGGGGGCCGGCCTGATGGCAAGCCAGCTCGCCCTCCTCTTCGCACGCCAACTGAAGGTGCCCGTTGTCATGACCGACATCGACCAGGAGCGCGTGGACAAGGGCGTCGGGTACGTCCACGCGGAGGTGGACAAACTGCTTGGCAAGAGCCGGATCAGCCCCGATGCCGCCAACCGGACGAAGGCCCTCGTCACCGGCTCCGTTTCCAAGGAGGCCTTTGCCGACGCCGACTTCGTCATTGAAGCCGTCTTCGAGGAACTCAACGTCAAGAAGCAGGTGTTCGCCGAGGTGGAGGCCATCGTCTCCCCCGAGTGCATCCTCGCCACGAACACCTCCTCTTTGTCCGTGACCGCGATGGCTGAAGATCTGCAGCACCCTGAGCGGTTGGTCGGTTTCCACTTCTTCAACCCGGTTGCCGTCATGCCCCTCCTGGAAATCGTGCGTGCCCCGAGGACCGACGACGCCGTGCTGGCCACCGCATTCGAGCTTGCCAAGGGCCTGAAAAAGACGTCGGTCTTGGTCAAGGACGCTGCTGCTTTCGTCGTCAACCGGATCTTGCTTCGGCTCATGGGCGAAGTCATCGCCGCGTTCGACGAAGGAACACCGGCCGAAGTCGCTGATTCCGCGCTGCGCCCGATGGGCCTGCCGATGAGTCCGTTCACCCTCAGCGCGATGGTGGGCCTGCCCGTGGCCCAGCACGTCCAGGAATCCCTGCATGCTGCATTCGGCGAGCGTTTTGCCGTATCCGAGAACCTGCGGAAGTTGATTGACAACGGCGTGAAGTCCCTGTGGGTTCCCGGGCCGGACGGAACGCCGGTCATCCCGGCCGAGACCCTCTCACTCATGTCCTTCGGCACCAACCCGTCCACGGCCGAAGAAGTCCTGCGCCGAACCCAGGACGCGTTGGCTGAGGAAATCGGGCTCATGCTGGCCGAAGGTGTGGTGGCTGGACCGGAAGACATCGATCTCTGCGTCATCCTCGGAGCGGGCTGGCCGATGTTCCTGGGTGGGATCACGCCCTATCTGGACCGCGTGGGAGCTTCCGAGCGGGTCAACGGCAAACGTTTCCTGGCACCTGGGATCGCTTCGCGGCCGGTTGCCGTCTAGACGGCCGGGTTCTCCAATCTCCGGGCCAGGCCGCCCAACGAGCGCACTAATTCGACGAAAGCCTCCTGTGGGTGGTTCTCCGAGACAATGCGGGCGTTGGGCGGCTCACCCCAGAGGCCCCGGAAGTCCGCCACGGTGGTTCCGATGAGTTTGGGCGCTGCGGTCTCCACGTGCACAGTTGCGGTGCGGGTCCTGTACCTGGCCGTTCCCGTGGCGACGGAGGCGGCAAAGTAATCGTGGATGTGGGCCACGTAGCCCTGCCCGTAGTGACGGTGGAACTCGAAGTAGAAGCGCAGCATGTCGCTCACGTGCCGCACGAGTTCATTCGACGCCGTGCTGCGCCGTCCTTCCGGCTGGTCCGGCAAAACAAGTTCGGGCTCGGTGCATCCCGCCTCTGCAGCGAAGGCGGCCACGTGCTCTGGCGTGAGCTCGATCCGTTCCGTGGTCTCCAAGGCACACGCCACCGGCAACCGGTCTTCCGGAAGGCCGGAGAAGGCCGTAAACACCTCCGCCGCCGCGTCCGGATCAACGTGCGTGTTCCACTCGGCCGTGGGCGTTGTGTTGCCCTGATAGTAGTAGCTGCCACCCATGATCACGACGCCGCGCAGCAGTTCCGGTAGCCGCGGCTCGGCGCGCAGGGCGAGCGAGAAATTGGTCAGGGGGGCGGTCAGCATGGCGGTCAACTCCCCCGGCCGTGACCGGACGGTTTCAACCCAGAGTTCGACGGCATCGACCTCGTCCACTTTCCCCCGCGGTTCCGGCAGCTCAGCGTAGCCGATGCCTTGCGGTCCGTGGGTTTCCGGCGTCGTGACCAGCGGGATCCGCAGCGGCGCCCGGGCACCGATGGCAACAGGCACGTCCGGGCGGCCACACAGCTCAAGCAGGGACAGGTTGTTGCGTGCCACCTGTTCCGCCGCAACATTGCCAGGGGTGCTGCTCACGGCCACCAGTTCGACCTGCGGTTGGCTGCACAAGTAGGCCAGCGCGAGCGCGTCGTCGATTCCCGTATCGCAATCAACCAGCAAGCTCACAGCTTCCCGGTTGCCGCTGACCGACACTTGCCCTTCGCTCACGGTGCTCTCCTAGAAGAGGGCAACCTTGGGCGTGCGCGGAAAGATGTCATCCATTTCGGCCCGTTCCTCCGCGGTGGGCACCCAGCGCACGGCTTCTGCGTTCTCGATGATTTGTGCGGGGCGGGTGGCTCCGGCAATGACGCTGCTGACTGCGGGCTGGGCAGCGAGCAGGAGAAGGCCAGTTGCAGTTCGCTCAAGCCGCGCTCCTTCGCGAACTGGCTGAACCGGCCCAGCTGGACCCAGTCGGCGTCGTCCACCATGTTGGTGCGTGTGTGGCTGAGGCGGGATCCCTCCGGGGCGTTACCGGGTGCGTACTTGCCCGTCAGGAGCCCGTTCGCCAGCGGGAAATACGGCAGGACACCGAGACCGAAAGCCTCGGCCGCCGGCAGCACTTCGAGCTCCGCGCGGCGGTCCAGCAGGTTGTAATGGTTTTGCGTCGAAATGAACCTGGCACCGCCCTGCATCCGGGCGACGTACTCAGCCTCGGCGATCTGCCAACCTGCACGGTTGGAGTGGCCGATGTACCGGACTTTGCCGCTGGTCACGAGGTCATCCAGGGCGGAGAGGGTCTCCTCCACGGGTGTGAGCGGGTCCGGGGTGTGGTACTGGTACAGATCGATCCACTCTGTCCCGAGGCGGCGCAGGGATGCCTCGACGGACTGGATGATGTAGCGCCGTGACCCCCGGGCGCCGAAGTCGTTGCCGTTGGCGCCGCGCATGTCCATGCCAAATTTCGTTGCGACGACGGCGTCGTCCCGGCGGCCCTTCAGCGCGATGCCCAGCATGGTCTCGCTGAGGCCGGGCTCCCGGCCGTAGACGTCCGCCACATCGAAAAGGGTTACGCCGGCATCCAAAGCGGCATGTACCACCGCATTGGTGCCCTCCTGCGATTCCGTCGCTGTATTGGGGCGGCCGAGATTGTTACACCCCAAACCGACTACCGAGACGGTCAAACCGGAATTTCCAAGACGGCGATATTCAGTCATAAATTCACCCTACAATGCCTGGGAGCGCCGAGGGACCGCTCAGGATCCGAACGCGATTCCTGCTTCTTCCATCGCGTCGCTCAACTGCGCCATGACTTTCGGACCCATGCCATGAAGTGCCGCGACCCGCCGTTCACCGAATTCGGCGAGTTGCTCCAAGGTTTCCAGCCCTTCGTGGGCAAGCGCCCTGCGTGCCGGGGCGGACAAGCCCTTCGGCAACGGGGTGTGACCTGGCCAGTTGCTCTTGGGCGCCATACTTGTCCCTTCCAAGCGGTGATGTGGTCCTTAGAGAGTAAAGCCCCCACCGGTTTTCGGCGAGTGCTTCACTTTGAACGCCGTGGGCTCAGCATGGGGTGCCGCCGCGATGCTCAGCTTCGTGAAGTCCAGGTCTTCGCCCCGGATACACACCTTGATGGCGTTGACGGCCTTGTTCACGTCCGGACACAGGCAGAAGATGTTGAGCCTCGAGTTGCCGATTTCTGAACGTTCCACGGTGCCGAGGCCCCGCCAGGCCAGTTCACTGGTCAGCGCGGCTTTGGCCTTCCGTTCGAGGTACCGGTCGCGCTCGGTGCCGTCCTTCGTCTTCAGCGCAATCTGCGCGACGACCCAGAACTGCTCGGTCTCGGGAATCTCGGAGTAGCCGTCTTCTTCGCACTGCGCGGCGAAAGCCGTCATGAGCCCTTCGACGGCGGCCTCGTCCTCGACGTCGGTTTCGTCAGTGCTGCTTTGGTGTCCTACGACGCCGTGATTGATGACGAACTGCTTGAATTCCTCGTCATACCAGGCCTCCCGGAAATGCAGCACTGCTTCGTCGTCGCGTTTGTAAGTGCGGATGATGCCGCTCATGCCCGTCCTTTACTAAACCACTCCGCGCAGGTGCCGCTGGGGCCCGTGCCGTCGAAGGGTGCCTGTTGATGAGAAACTGCCTGGAAGAGCCACGATGCTTCTGTGCTCACAGCTTCGGGAGACTGCCTGTGGTGGGGTGTTCCTGACCCGGCAGGGGCCGGGCGAAAGGCACCTTTGTCCCCAAAACCTGCGCGACGACGTCGTGCGCTATCTGTTGGGCGGTAAGCCCGACGCGCTCAAGCACCTGGTTTCTGGTTCCGTGGTCGAGGAACTCGACGGGAAGCCCCACTTCGTTGAGGGCAGTATCCACACCGGCAGCCCGCATCTCCTGGCGGATCCGGGATCCGACGCCACCGGCGCGGACGCCGTCTTCGATGCAGATAACCAGCCGATGCCTGGCGGCGAGGGCAATGATGGACTTGCGCACCGGCAGGACCCAGCGCGGATCCACCACTGTGGAGCTGATGCCTTGGGAACCCAGCCGGGACGCGACGTCGAGGGCAAGCTCGGACATGGCGCCGACGCTGACAATCAGGACGTCGTTTTCGGTGGAGCCTTGCGGCCGCCGCGCGAGGACGTCGACGCCGTCGGAAAGCCGTTCGATCGCTTCGATCTCACTTCCGACGCTCCCTTTGGAGAAACGCACCACGCTGGGCGCGTCGGAGATGGCGACAGCCTCGCGGAGCTCTTCGCGCAAGCGGCTGGCGTCACGCGGAGCCGCGAGATGAAGCCCCGGAACGATCTGCACCATGGCCATGTCCCACATGCCGTGGTGGCTGGGGCCGTCCGGGCCGGTCACGCCGGCACGGTCCAGGACAACCGTCACGCCGGCCTTGTGCAGGGCCACGTCCATGAGGAGCTGATCGAAGGCGCGGTTCAGGAAGGTGGCGTAGACGGCGACTACCGGATGCAATCCCCCGAACGCCATGCCGGCGGCAGAGGTGAGCGCGTGTTGCTCGGCAATGCCGACGTCGATCACCCTTTGCGGGTGCCGTTCCGCGAACTTATGCAGTCCTACCGGAATCAGCATGGCCCCGGTGATCCCCACGATGTCTTCGCGTTCGTCGGCAATATCCGCGATTTCCTCCGCGAAGACGGACGTCCATGAACGGGCTCCGCCAGCCTCGGTGGGTGCTCCGGTCTCTGGATCGATGATTCCGACGGCGTGGAATTGGTCTGCTTCATTGGCCAGGGCAGGCGCGTAGCCATGCCCCTTTTCGGTCATGGCATGGACGATCACCGGACCGCCATAGTTCCGCGCTGTAGTGAGCGCGTGTTCAAGGGCACGCATGTTGTGGCCGTCAACAGGGCCGATGTATTTCATGCCGAGGTCCTCGAACATGCCCTGCGGAGCCCACCAGTCCTTGATGCCCTTTTTCATGGCATGCAGGCTCTTATAGGTGAACTGCCCGATCGGGCCGCCGTTCTGCAGCCTCTTCTTCCACCAATCCAGCGCAACCTCGTAGGCGGGCGCCGCGCGGAAGGAATCGATCGTAGGGCGCAGTGACGCCAAATAGTCGGCCAGGCCGCCGACGGTGGGCGCGTAGGACCGTCCGTTGTCGTTCACCACAATCACCACGCGGCGGCGCTTGTCCGCGGCAATGTTATTGATCGCTTCCCAGGCCATGCCACCGGTCAGGGCACCGTCACCCACGACGGCGACGACGCAACGGTCGGCTTCGCCCGTCAGCTGCCGGGCCCTGGAGATACCGTCCGCCCAGGACAAGGAAGAGGAAGCATGGGAGCTTTCCACGATGTCGTGTTCGGACTCGCCCCGATCGGGGTATCCGGACATGCCGCCTTGCTGCCTCAGGGTGCTGAAGTCCTGACGCCCGGTCAGCAGCTTGTGGACGTAGGACTGATGGCCCGTGTCGAAAACGATGCTGTCCCGCGGTGAATCGAAGACCTTGTGGATGGCCATGGTGAGTTCAACCACGCCAAGGTTTGGTCCAAGGTGTCCACCCGTTTGAGAGACGTTGGTGATGAGGAAAGTCCTGATCTCGCCGGCAAGCTGCTCCAATTGCTGGTTGGTGAGCTTACTCAGGTCCTGCGGATTCCGGATTGTCTCCAAAAGTCCCAACAGCCCCTCCTTAGGGTGATTGACGTGCTATACAACTCTAACGCCTTGGGTGTCGCCGAGCCGCCGGAACAGCAACAGCCCCGGCCGGTCAATGACCAGCCGGGGCTGTAGCTAAGGCGGTTCTACGCGGAGATCTGGCGCAGAACGTACTGCAGGATGCCGCCGTTGCGGTAGTAGTCCGCTTCGCCCGGGGTATCGATGCGCAGCACGGCGTCGAAGGACTTGGTGCTGCCGTCCTCAGCCGTCGCGGTGACCTTGAGGGTCCGCGGCGTGGTGCCGTTGTTCAGCTCGGTAACGCCCTCGACAGAGAACGTTTCCGTGCCCACAAGTCCCAAGGACGCGGCGGATTCGCCGGCCGGGTACTGCAGCGGGAGGACGCCCATGCCGATGAGGTTGGAGCGGTGGATGCGCTCGTAGCTTTCGGCAACGACAGCCTTGACGCCCAGCAGCGCGGTGCCCTTGGCAGCCCAGTCACGCGAAGAACCAGAACCGTATTCCTTGCCAGCCAGGACCACCAGCGGAGTGCCGGCAGCCTGGTAGTTCTGCGCGGCGTCGTAGACGTAGGCCTGCGGGCCGTCGGCCTGGGTGAAGTCGCGGGTAAAGCCACCCTCCACGCCCGCGCCATCGTTGAAGTCAGCAAGCAACTGGTTCTTGATGCGGATGTTCGCGAAGGTGCCGCGGATCATGACCTCGTGGTTGCCACGGCGTGAGCCGTAGGAGTTGAAGTCCTTGCGCTCCACGCCGTTGGCCAGGAGGTACTGGCCGGCCGGGGTGTCCGACTTGAACGAACCGGCCGGGGAGATGTGGTCGGTGGTGACGGAATCGCCGAGCTTCAGCAGGACGCGCGCGCCTGCGATGTCCGTTACCGGATCCGGCTGCGCCTTCATGCCTTCGAAGTATGGGGGCTTCCGCACGTAGGTGGACTTGTCATCCCAGGCGAAGGTGTCGCCTGCCGGGGTGTCGAGTGCCTTCCAGCGGTCGTCGCCGTCGAAGACGCCCTCGTAGCCGCGGGCGAACATTTCCTTGTCGATCGAGGAATCGATGACCTTCTGGACCTCGACCGGGTTCGGCCAGATGTCCTTCAAGAACACATCGTTGCCGTCCTGGTCCTGGCCCAGGGCATCGGCGTCGAAGTCGAAGTCCATGGTTCCGGCCAGGGCGTAGGCGATGACCAGCGGCGGGGAGGCCAGGTAGTTCATCTTGACGTCCGGGTTGATGCGGCCTTCAAAGTTGCGGTTACCGGACAACACAGCGCTGACGGAAAGGTCGTTGGCCTGGATGGCCTCGGAGATTTCGGCGTCGAGGGGGCCGGAGTTGCCAATGCAGGTGGCGCAGCCGTAACCCACGATGTAGAAGCCGAGCTTCTCCAGGTAAGGAGTCAGGCCGGACTTCTCGTAGTAGTCGGTGACAACCTTGGAGCCGGGAGCGACCGACGTCTTGACCCAGGGCTTGGAGGCGAGGCCCTTGTCCACTGCGTTGCGGGCGAGCAGTGCGGCAGCAAGCATCACTGACGGGTTGGACGTGTTGGTGCAGGATGTGATCGAAGCGATCGAGACGGCACCGTGGTCCAGTTCGAATTCGCGGCCGTCAGCTGTTGTGACGCTCACCTTGTTCGACGGACGTCCGTTGGACTTCGGGCCGTGGGTGTGCGGCGCCACTTCGGACAGGTGCGTCGCGGTGGCGGTGAACGACGGCGAATCGGAGGCCGGGAAGCTCTCGTCGATCGCTTCGTCCAGGGCTTCCGTCGGCCAGGTCCTCCTTCACGTAGTTGCGCAGGTCCTCGCGGAACTGGGCCTTGGACTCCGTGAGGATGATCCGGTCCTGGGGACGCTTCGGGCCGGAGATGGAGGGAACAACCGTGGACAGGTCGAGCTCGAGGTACTCGGAGAACTTGATCTCATGCGAGGGATCGTGCCAGAGGCCCTGTTCCTTCGCGTAGGCCTCGACGAGGGCGACGTTCTGCTCGGAGCGGCCGGTAAGGCGCAAGTACTCGAGTGTGACGTCGTCGATCGGGAACATGGCTGCCGTGGAGCCGAACTCCGGGCTCATGTTGCCGATGGTGGCGCGGTTGGCCAGCGGCACAGCTGCAACGCCTTCACCGTAGAACTCCACGAACTTGCCGACCACACCGTGGTTGCGCAACTGCTCCGTGATGGTCAGGACGACGTCCGTGGCGGTGGCGCCCGCAGGGATGGAACCCGTGAGCTTGAAGCCGACAACGCGCGGGATCAGCATGGAGACGGGCTGGCCGAGCATGGCAGCCTCGGCTTCGATGCCGCCTACGCCCCAGCCCAGCACGCCCAGGCCATTGACCATGGTGGTGTGGGAGTCGGTGCCGACGCAGGTGTCAGGGTAGGCCCGAACCACTCCGTCAACTTCGCGCGTCATGACCGTACGTGCCAGGTATTCGATGTTGACCTGGTGGACGATGCCGGTTCCCGGGGGAACCACCTTGAAGTCGTCAAAGGCAGTCTGTCCCCAACGCAGGAACTGGTAACGCTCACCGTTGCGCTGGTATTCGATCTCCATGTTCCGCTCGAGGGCGCCGGAGTTGCCGAAGACGTCGATCTGCACGGAGTGGTCGATGACCATCTCGGCCGGAGCCAGCGGGTTGACTCGCTTGGGATCGCCACCGAGTTCCTTGATGGCCTCGCGCATGGTGGCCAGGTCGACCACACAAGGAACACCGGTGAAGTCCTGCATGATGACTCGGGCCGGGGTGAACTGGATCTCGGTGTCTGGCTGGGCGTTTGGATCCCAACCGGCCAGGGCACGGACGTGGTCGGCCGTGATATTGGCGCCATCTTCCGTCCGCAGAAGGTTTTCAAGCAATACTTTGAAGGCTGAACGGAAGGCTGTCAGCGCCCTCAACGGAGTTCAACCGGAAAATTTCATAATCGGTGCCGGCTACATTCAGTACGCCTTTGGAACCGAAGCTGTCCACAGTGCTCATGGCAGGACTCCTCTCGCAACAACTTTCATCTTTGTCGCGCGGTTGACCGCTAGCTAGTTAGGCAAACCTAATCTGAGCATGACGCTGCCGGCCGGTGGAGAAGTAAAGCGCGACCTGAGACTTCTCCACCATCGTAGTGGCGGCTATGCTGCCGGCACCAGCAGGGCGACAGTCTCGAGATGGTGTGTGTGCGGATACAAGTCAAACGCCCGGAGGGATTCAAGCCGCCAACCCCTGTTCTGGAAGTAGCCCAGATCACGCGCGAACGAGGCCGGATCGCACGACACATAGGCGATCGCCCGGGGCCCGGACTCGATGAGCTGGTTGACCACCGCCTTGCCCGCACCGGCTCGCGGCGGGTCGATCACCAGGGAATCGAAGCTACGGGGCCGCTGCCGCAGAACCCGCTCCACCCTCCCCTGGACGATCTCGACCTGCGGCTCTCCGTGCAGATTCTTGCGGGCGTCCCGGCTGGTTCCCGGCGATCCTTCTACCGACAGCACCGAACCGGTGACCCCCGCCATGTCCGCCAAGGGCGCCGTAAACAATCCGGCTCCCGCGTAAAGATCAGCCACGGCTGATCCCGGAAGGAGGTAGCCGCCGTCGTGCAGGAAGCTCGTGACCGCCCCTACCAGAGTGTCCGGAGCGTCCTTGTGGATCTGCCAGAAACCCTCCCCCGTCACGCGGTATTCGTGGCCGGCCGCAGATTCCTGGACCCATGTCCGGCCACGCAGCTGCAGCACTTCTCCGCCCGCCGGGTCGAAACTCGCCACAGACACCTCATGCGGAAGCTGGCCCAGGATCCGGTTGAGGCGGCGGGCATCCGTGCCTTCTTCCGGGGCAAGCAGGACCAGCGGACGCGATCCATTCGCAGGCGCAGCCACCTCGACCCTTGAGATTCCATGCAAATCGATGTCCCAAAGCCGCAGCTCGTTGATGCCGGGTAGCGCCAAGGGCATCTCGTGAACAGGAATGACGACGTCGGAGCGGTGGGCGTGCATCCCCAGCCGGCCACCGGGGGTGACCCCAAAGCTTGCCCGGGTGCGCCAGCCGAGTCCGGAACCGCCGTCGGCCGGCTCGCTCGCAGACGCAAGTTCCACGTCGACGTTCAGTTCGACGCCGGCGAGCCGTTTGAGCTGTTCGGCGAGCACTTCGGACTTGAGGAGGCGTTGCCGTTCCAGGGTGATGTGCCCCAGTTCGGCGCCGCCGACGGGTGGACCGCCCTTCCGCCACGCCGCCAATGAATCAGCCAGTGCCCAGAAGTGGCGGGTCCGGTCCTCCGACGCTTCCAGGACATCGACGACGTCGGCGCGCCAGAAACGCGAGGATTCTCCCGAATCGGTCAGGCGGACACGGACCTTCTCGCCCGGGATGCCGTGCCGGACAAATATGACCCGGCCTTCGTGCCGGGCGACAAAATGCCCGCCGTGGGCGATGGGGCCTACGTCCACCACCAGTTCCGTGGCAGCTCCGTCCTGGGCCGTGGGCGTGCTGGAATCGGTGTTGGTGGGGTGGGTCATTTGGTATCCTGCAGTGCCTTTGCTTCTTCGGAGGACTTCAATTGCCATGGAACGCTGGCAACCATGACACCTGCTTCAAAGTGAAGCCGCGCCTTGATTCGCAATGCGGTCTGGTTGTGGACGAGCTGTTCCCACCACTTTCCGACGACGTATTCCGGGATGTAAACGACGATCAGGTCGCGGGGGGAATCGCGCCGCATGTTCTTGATGTAGTCCAGGATGGGCGTGACCGTTTCCCGGTAGGGGCTCGCCAGCACGGTCAGCGGGACAGGGATGTCCAGCTTGTCCCACGCCTCCACAGTGTGGGCGGTTTCCTCGTGGTCGATGTCGACGATGATGGCGTCCAGGTGCGAAGGCCTCGATGCCCGCGCGTACGCGAGTGCCCGCAACACCGGCTTGCGGACGTGGGAAACCAGCAATACTGCGTGGACCCTCGTGGGCAGCGCACGCGGGGACGAGTCCTCGTCAACAGCGAGTTCCTTTGCCACATTGTCGTAGTGGGCGCGGATGCTCCACATGATGAGGAACAGGATGAACATTGCCAGGAGTGCTATCCAGGCGCCTTGTTGGAACTTGGTGATCAGCACGATGGTCAGCACGAGCGCCGTCATTCCAAAGCCAACCATGTTGATGGTGCGGGACTTCACCATCCTGCGGCGGACTGCTTTGTCCTGTGCAAGTTTGAGCTCCCTGCCCCAGTGCCGCACCATGCCGAGCTGGCTCATGGTGAAGGAAATGAATACGCCCACGATGTAGAGCTGGATGAGCTTTGTGACATCCGCGTTGAAGGAAATGATGAGGACCAAGGCCCCGGCCGCCAGCGCCAGGACGCCGTTGCTGAAAGCCAAGCGGTCCCCGCGGGTGCGCAGCTGGCGCGGCAGGTATCCGTCCTGGGCCAGGATGGAACCCAGGACCGGGAAACCGTTGAAAGCGGTGTTGGAAGCGAAGACGAGGATGACGCCCGTGGCGGCCACGACCACATAGAACGGGATGGACCCGGCCCCGAAGATGGTCTGCGCAATCTGGCTGATGGCCGGGTTCTGGATGTAGTCACCGGGCAGCGGCTGGCCATTGAGGAGGAATTCCTTGGCCGGATCCAGCACGATGTGGACCTTGGTGGCGTTGGCCAGGTAGATGATGCCCGCGAGCATGGCCGAGGCGATGACTCCGAGCAGCAGCAGCGTGGTGGCGGCATTCTTGCTCTTGGGCTTCTTGAAGTTCGGCACGCCGTTGCTGATGGCCTCGACACCGGTCAGTGCGGCGGCCCCGGAGGAAAATGCGCGCAGCAAAAGGAAGGCTCCGGCCAAGCCCACCATCCCTTGATCGAATCCTTCTTGCGGAACGATGGTGAATCCTGCCGAGGGGGCCTCGCCAAGATGGCCGGTGACGGCCTGGAAAATGCCAACCGCCGTCATGCCAAGGATGGAGAACATGAAGATATACGTGGGAACGGCAAAAACATTGCCGGCTTCCTTGATGCCGCGCAGGTTTACCAAGGCCAAGATGACGACACCCACCGTGGCGATGAGCGCCTGCTGCCCGTGCAGGGAGGGGATGGCAGTTGTCAGGTACGCCGCTGCCGACGACATGGACACGGCAACCGTGAGGACGTAGTCCACCAACAACGCCGCCGCGACCGTCAGGCCCGCGAACTTCCCGAGGTTGACGTTGGCGATTTCGTAGTCGCCGCCACCAGAGGGATAAGCGTGGACGTTCTGCCGGTAGGAGGCGACCACCGTGAGCAACACCACCATGACGGCGAGGCCCACTAGAGGTGAAATAGCCACGGCGCTGACACCTGCAAGCGCCAGGGTCAGCAGGATTTCATCGGGAGCGTACGCCACCGAGGACAGGGCATCGGAAGCGAAAATCGGCAGCGCAATGCGCTTGGGAAGCAGGGTATGGGCCAACCGGTCATTCCGGAAAGGCCGCCCCACCAACACCCGCTTCGCGGCGTTGAGAATTGTCAGCACTCCGCAAAGCTACTCTGAATCGAACGCGATGTCATGACGGCGGACTGGCTTCAGGGACTTACCCCGGTAGAGTCTTACCGAGCGGCAAGCATAAGAGTGAAGGAGAGACCGTGGCTCACTTTGTGATCATGGGTTGCGGACGAGTGGGCGCAACGTTGGCGCACACCTTGGAAGACGCCGGCCATTCAGTGGCAATCATCGACCAGGACGATCGTGCCTTCCGCCGCCTGCGCAGCGGATTCACCGGCCGGAAAGTTACCGGCGTTGGCTTTGACCGGGACACCCTCAAACAGGCCGGCTGCGAAGAAGCGTATGCTTTCGCTGCCGTCTCAAGCGGTGACAACTCCAATATCCTTG
Organism: Arthrobacter sp. NA-172; assembly: GCF_043952055.1. Taxonomy (NCBI): domain Bacteria; kingdom Bacillati; phylum Actinomycetota; class Actinomycetes; order Micrococcales; family Micrococcaceae; genus Arthrobacter; species Arthrobacter sp. NA-172. Next base: position 236,786 of record NZ_JBINOT010000002.1, read on the forward strand.
CCACCCGCGTGGCCCGTGAAACTTTCCATATTGCGCATGTCGTCGCCCGCATCTACGATCCCGGCCGCGCCGAAATCTATCAGCGCCTGGGCATCCCCACCGTGGCCGCCGTGCGCTGGAGCGCGGACCAGGTCCTGCGCCGCATCCTGCCCGAGCAACACTTGGCGGGCGACTACCGCGAGCCTTCGGGCCGACTCGTATTGTCCGAAGTCGACCTCAACGAAGGCTGGATCGGACACTCGCTGACCGCCATCGAAGCGGCAGCCGGAATCCGCATTGCTTTCCTCACCCGTTTCGGAGAGGGCCTCTTGCCCCACACCGGAACCTCGTACCAGGAGGGTGACACCGTGCACGCCATGTTGAACCTGGACCGCGGCGCCGAGGTAGCCCGCGTCCTCGCCAGCGCACCCGCCAAGGAGTCTGAGTGAAAGTCGTTATTGTCGGCGCCGGCAGCGTCGGTTCATCGATCGCGCGTGAATTGCTCGCCCACAAACACGAGATCATGTTGATCGACCTCAAGCCTGAGGTCATCGGGCGCAGCGGCCTTCGCGGAGCCCGCTGGCTGGTTGGCGATGCGTGCGAATTGAGCACGCTGCAAGAGGCGAAACTGGAGGACACCGACGTCGTCGTGTCCGCGACGGGCGACGACAAAGTCAACCTCGTCGTGTCCTTGCTGGCGAAGACCGAATTCGGTGTCGGGCGTACTGTGGGCCGCGTGAACAACCCCAAGAACGACTGGATGTTCAACGATTCCTGGGGCGTCGACGTCGCGGTCAACACCCCGCAGCTCATGACGGCTCTCGTGGAAGAAGCCGTGGAAATCGGTGACTTGGTGCGCCTGCTGACGTTGCAGACCGGCGTGTCCTCGCTGGTGGAATTCACCGTCCCGCATGACTCGCACATCATCGGCAGCACCGTGGGCGGCATTGAATGGCCCGAAGATGCCACCCTGGTTGCGATCCTCCGGGATCATGCACCTATCACTCCGAGCCGCGACGACGTGATCGACGGCGGCGACGAGTTGTTCTTCGTCACCACCATCGCGGCCGAAGACGGGCTGAGGGCGCTGCTCTCCCCGTCGGCCGCGGACCACGGTTCAGTCGAAGTCGAGGAAGAGTTTTCGGATCAGTCCGACGACGACGGTTTCGACGGCTGAACGTCGCGGTTCGGCTTCTGGCCCGGCGCCGGCCGGGTCAGGAGCCAGGCAATCCAGAGACCCAGGATGTACAGCGGCGCGCCCATGATCAGCCGCATGGTAGCGAGCGCGGCCAAGCCGGGCTCCCCCATGAAGTACAGGGGAACCTGGACCACCAGCCGTAGCGTCAAAACGGCTATGACCACCCAGGTGCCGATGGTGTATGCCCTCAAGCGCCCGGGGTTCTTGCGCCATTCAAAGCCTTCGTTGCGCACAAACCCGAAGAGCAAGCCGGCAATCGGCCACTTGAGCACGATGGAAAGCACCAAACCAACGATGTAGGCGGCGTTCGTGAAGAAGCCCAAGACGTAGAAGTCCTCGGCTTTGCCCGTGGTGTTGGCGAGCCATGCGGAGATTGCGACACCGGCGATCCCGGCAAGCGCCTGGGTCAACGGACGGCGTTGGACCAACCGGACCGCGGTAAAGACGGCGGCTGCCGCGAGAGATGCGATCAGGGAGGCGGAAAGGTCGCGTGTCACCATGAAGGCGATCAGGAACACGAGGCCCGGAAGGATGCTCTCCGCTATCCCCTGGACACCCCCGGCCGACTTGAGGATGTCCACATGCCCGTGGCTGTTTCGGTGGAGTCCGGCCTTTTCAGCGTAGCCCGCTGCAATGTCCGCAATGCTCGGCCCCTGGGTTTCCTCGCGGGACTTTGTTTCCGGAGCGGGCTCTTCCTGCGCAGTCTTTTTCTGCGGATCGGATCCGTTGGCGACTGTCATTGGTGCTCCTGCCGGGAGAGGATTTCATAGCGCGGATTGAACATGGTGGGCATCCCGTCACGGGGCGTGACCATGCCCTCGAGCCGCAGGACAGTCCCAGGTTCGATGCCAGGTACCTTTCGGCGTCCCAACCAGATGACTCGCAAACGGGCCAATGGACCGGGTTCGCCCCTCTGCGCGATCCGGTCCACGACGATCGCCGAGAAGTGGACTTGCGCATTGGCGGGTTGATAGGTCACCGATTCGATGAAACCTGTGCAGTTGACCCTGCCCCGCGCGGGGAGATCAGTGAGGGGCCTGGGTGCAGGGCTGCCGTGGGAGGCAGCGGAGCGGACCTCTTTGTCAGCCAATCTGGGTGATTTCCGGGCCGCGCTCGGGCTGCTGAAGTTCCGGAGCTTCAGCGTGGGCGCCGTGGTGGTCGGTGGCCGCTGCGTCCTTGGGCAGCCTCAACTGGAGGAGTTCGCGGGGCGGCATGGGGTTGTCTCCACGAATGACCACCACTTTGCGGAAGAGGTTTTCCAGGCCCTCGGCAGCGCCCCTGTCCAAAGCTGCCTCGCCACCGATGACGCCCCGGAGGAACCAGCGGGGCCCGTCCACGCCCATGAACCTGGCCGCGCGGAAACTCTGTCCGCCGTCGGCGGAGTCGGTGGGAAGCTTGGCGACGAGTTCCATGCCGAAGGTGCCGCTGATTTCCTCGACCTCGCCTCCCTGGCTGGACACGGACTCGCCGATCTGTTCGCGGATCTCGTCCCAGAGCCCCTCGGAGCGGGGGGCGGCAAATGCCTGGAGCTGAAGGCTCGAGCCATCCAAGTCCATGGTCACTGCCACGACCCGCTGGGTTGCTTCCTCAACCTCGAGGCGCAGCTGAAGGCCTTCCACGGGCTCGATCAGCAAGGCGCCGAGGTCCACATAGCCGTCCTGGCTATCGATTTCGCTGGCATCGAGCGGCCCCTTGGACAGACGGAAGTCGCCCTTGACGGTTCCGCTGGCTACCACGCCGGCATCCCGCTGCGACGTCGCAGCATCGGCTTGGTCAGTAGGGCTGTCTTCCGTCGGTTCGGCCTTGGACTTCTTTCCGCGCCCAAAAAGCATCGGGTTGTCTCCTTAGTAGTGGTCTATCCCCAGTAAACCGCATACTGTCCGTCAACTCGCGGGCAGTATGGCAATCGACTCCGTGCGGCGTCGATTGGGCGATCGTCGAGGGGTTGTTGCTAGCTGACGGCCGGCGCGAAGCCTCCGGTAGATCCAAAACCGCCGGTCCCGCGAGCTGTGTCGGACAACTCTTCCACGGCAACGAACTGCGCATACTCGACGCGCTGGATCACCATTTGAGCAATTCTATCGCCGCGCTTGAGTTCGATTGCGTGGTTTTGGTCCGTATTCAAAAGCGTCACGGAAATTTCACCTCGGTAGCCGGCATCAACCGTCCCCGGAGCGTTGACCACCGTGAGTCCGTGCTTGGTGGCCAGCCCCGATCGCGGGTGGATCAGTGCGACAAAGCCATTGGGCAGCGCGATCGAAACCCCAGTGGGAACGAGCTTCCGCTCCCCCGGGGCCAGTGACACGTCCGCGCGGGCGCGCAAGTCCGCTCCCGCATCGCCGGGGTGGGCGTAGGACGGGGCTTCCAAACCGGCGTCGAGCATTTTCAGTTGGACCTGAAGAGTCGGGGCACCGTATTCGGCGGAGGTGTCTGCTGGGTTTGCTACTGCTGTCTCGTGGCTCACAGTCACATATTCTATCGTCCGTAAGATGCTCCCTGGCTGCCGCCATGGAGCCCGTCGGCGTTCATTCCTGTGGTCGCAGTCCCGATAAGCTGGTTCTATGCCTGAATCGACTGAATCCGTACCCACGCCGAACCATTCCCCGAGTGGATCGGGCGTCCTGTTTACGGAAAAGCTCTGGCCCTCGGCCTGGATCTGGATCGTCGTGGTCGGCTTATCCGCCGCGGGCATCCTGATGTTTGCGCCTATCAGCATCACCGCCGGCATCATCGCGGCACTTGTTCTTTTTGCGATCATGACCATCATGCTGGTGTGGTCAACGCCTGCGATCGTCGTGGACCGCGACACCGTTCAGGTGGGCCGCGCGAGCATCCAGCGCGATTATGTCGGTGCAGTCACGGCATACCGTAAGGACGAGGCCACGGCAGAGCGTGGTGTAAGGCTCAACGGCTTGGCGTTCCTGTGCCTGCGTGGGTGGGTCGATCCCGTAGTGCGTATTGAAATCACGGACCCGGCCGACCGCACGCCGTACTGGCTGACATCGACCCGCCGTCCCGACGAACTGCTGGCAGCCCTCTCCAAGTAGAGCGGGATCTTGTAGCGAAGTAGTACCAAGACGTAGTACCACAAGGGGAAGCACCCCTAGTTTTCGCATTCCTTGCAGTAAAGGTGCCCATCCTTCTCCCGTGCGATCTGGGAGCGGTGCTTGACGAGGAAACAGTTGAAGCAGGTAAATTCGTCTGCCTGCGCAGGGAGAACCCGGACCAGCAGTTCTTCGCCCGACAAGTCCGCGCCCGGGAGTTCGTAAGCATCCGCCAGATCGGTCTCATCAACGTCAACCGCTGAGGACTGCTTCTCGGTGCGACGCGACTTGAGTTCCTCGATCGAGTCCTCGCTGGCGTCTTCTTCCGTCTTCCGAGGAGCATCGTAGTCCGTTGCCATGGTCCCTTCTTCGCTATCCCTTGTGCCTCATCCAGGAGTCCCGATCCTGTGGCCCGGAACCTGCTCCGGTCTAAGGATGTAACGCAGCGGGCAGCAATTTTGTGCCCGATACCGGGCAGATTGTCCTCCCGGCCGAAACGAATGTCCATAGCCAGCGGGGATCGTTCTGCACGGACAGGGCGGAAAATCGCGGAATATCGCGGCGCGCCCTTTGTCCTAGTAGGAAATGCATCCACCGGGTGGCAGAGTTTCGAATGTCAGATAGGCCATGGTGGAGGATTTTATGCGGGATCTACGGCTGGTTGGCGTCCACGACGACGGCGGACATCTTCTGTTGAGCGGTACCGGCGGCGAGATGTTCCAGCTTCCGATTGACGAGGCGCTGCGCGTTGCCGCGAGCCGGACACCGGCCCAGGTGGCCGCCCGCGCTTCCATCACGCCTATTGCCATGTCCCCGCGCGACATTCAGTCGCGTATCCGTAGCGGCGCCACGGCCGCGGAAGTATCAGAGCTTTCGGGATTGCCGCTCGCCAACGTGCAACGCTACGAGGGTCCGGTGCTGGCTGAACGCGAGTACGTCGCCCAACAAGCCCGCAAAGTGGAGGTTGCCGCCCCGGCACCTGGCCACGACGCCTACCGAGCCGCGTTCGGCGATGGTCCTGCCAGCCTCGGCGAGATGGTGGCACACCGGCTCACAGCCCACGGCATCGATTCCGCCGCCGTGAAGTGGGATTCCTGGCGCCGGACCGACGGCGCCTGGACGGTGGTCGCGCGCTTCGAAACCAAGCCGGGAAGCTTGGAAAGCATCGGCGAGGAACCGCCCGCAATGTGGACATTCAATCCCGCCCGGAAGTCCCTCCAGAATGCCAACCGCTGGGCCCAGCAGCTGAGCGAACTGGAGCCCCTCGACGGGCCGGTTCCCGCCCGGCGCCTTGCGGCCGTCTCTGACAGACCTTTCGACTTTGAGGCCGACGCCGGCACCGCAGCGCGTGCGGCCGCCGCCGCTGCCACCAAGGAAGCCGATGGGCTTCTGGACATGCTGCGCTCGCGCCGTGGGCAGCGGCTGGGCCTCGATGAAGACGGCGACGACGCCTTGGCGTTGCTTTTGAGCAGCGGAGTTCCGGCTGCCCATCCCCGGCCCGGGGACGTCGAAGACGGAGCCTCGGACAACGAATCAAGCGACGCAGACAAGGACGATCAAGCAGAAGCCGATCCAGCCCGGAGCCGTCGCGACGCGCGTGCGGCCATGCTGTCGCGCCTGAGCCTGGCACCGCAGCATGAGGACCGGGAGAACGACTCCCTCCACCTGCACGACGGCGTCAGCACGGATACGCGGGAAATCACCTTGATTCCAGGTCCCATGCGCCCTGTGACCCTTTTGCGGGGCCGGACTGACGAGGCCGCCAAACCGGACCAGGAACGAAGCGCGGTCCCAAGAGGCGCAGTCCCAGGAAGCAGCGTCTCGGGAAGCACAGTCCCAGGAAGCAGCGTCTCCGGAAACACAGTCCCACGGAGCATCATCACCGCGGGCAGGCCTGGACGAATTGCTTGGCGGAGCCCCTCGGCGGGAACGCGAAGAACCCAAGTCCACCCGCGCGGAACTGAAGGATTCACTCAAGGAATCTTGGTACAAGGCCACTCCTTCCCCGGCCCAGCGGACGGAGAGCGAGTCCGGCAACCAGTCCCGCGGCGACGATTCGGCCGACGCCGCACCAGCCGAGCGCCAGCCGTCACGGCCTAAGCGCTCCAGCATTCCCAGCTGGGATGAAATAGTCTTCGGTACGCGCGGAGACTAACCAGGCCGTCAGTTGGCGCCGTGCCAGAGGCAAGCGTCGACGTCGAACGGCAGCAACTGGTCCCGGCTCGCCATGAGGTTGGCCCCGTGTGCCGTGACCCGGCGCATGTAGTGCCGACGGCATAGTGTCTCGTATCCGACCGCGGGGAGCAGCATGTCGGCTTGCCCCTTGCCATCCGCATCGCCTCCGTCTTCAAGGCCAGCATCCATGGCGACATCGCCCACAACGACTTGCTCGCCTTCGACCACCATGATGCCGTCCACGGTCCGGGCATTGTGTGTTGCGCGGCGGCCGCACCAACAAAGCGCCTCGACCTGCAGGACCTGCACCCTGTCCGCGAGTTCCACGAAACGCTGGGATCCCGGGAACAGCCGGGTGCGGAAATCCGAACTGATCCCGAAGGCGAACACGTCGACGCCCATTTCATCGACCACGCGTGCCAACTGTTCCACTTGCTCAGGCGAGTAGAACTGGGCTTCGTCGCAGATCAGGTAGTCCACCCGCAGGCCAGTGGTCCGGCGTCGTACTACCTCATCCCAGAAATCAGTGGTGGCGATGACTTCCACCGCATCCGTCTGGAGCCCGAGCCGGCTGGAGATGACCGAGCCTCCCGCGCGATCGTTGCAGCTGAAGCGGACTCCGCCGCGCCCACGGGCACGGTGGTTGTGATCCATCTGCAAAGCGAGAGTGGACTTGCCGCAGTCCATGGTTCCGGAAAAGAAAATGAGTTCAGCCACGGCGGCCTTGGGGTCCTCCCGCTTGGAAGCAGAGCAACGGCACTTCCCGTTCTGCCTTGGTCAGTGACCCGTGCTGCCCCACGACTTCCATCGCTGTGGGACGGACCCGGCGGACGTCGTAGAGGGCCAAAGTGTCGCGCGCTGCGATCATGACATCGCCGATCCGCGGGGAAACCTCCGGGCGCAAGGCTCCAAAGAGGCCCGCAGCAAGCGCTTGCTCGCGGGTGAAGGCCCAGATCCGCTCGCCGAAGCGGGTGCGCCAGGCATTCAGCAACGCCTCGCGGTGCATCTCTCCGGCGTCGGGTTCAAGGTACAAGTGGACCATGCGTGGTTCGCCGGCGGTGTGCCGGACACCGACAATGAGCGCCGCATCGGCGGAGTAGTCGAGGCGTTGCGACTCAGGGACGTCAACCATTCCGTGGTCGCCCGTGAGCAGGATGGTGGTGCCCGAAGGAAGGGAGGCAGAGAGCCTCTTGACGGTTGAATCGATTTCTTCGAGCTGGTGTTCCCAGCGATCTGACTGGGAGCCGTAGCGGTGCCCGGCTTTGTCCAGCTCGTTGACGTAGAAGTACATGAGCGAACGGGTTCCGGCGGCCATGGCTTCGCCGGCAGCTGCCGTTCGGGCATGCAGCGAGCTGCCGCCCACGAAACGGCTTCCCCGGAGCGCCGCGCGGGTCATCGGTGACGCGCCGAACTGGGGCAGGCTCACGGTGACGACGTCGGCATCGGCGGCCACGCGTTCGAAGATGGTCGGGAACGGTTGCCAGCTCAGGGGGTCCACCCCGGCGTCCCAATTGCCGAGCAGGTTGACCACTTTGTCCTGGGCGGGATCCAGGACGTCATAGCCCACCATGCCATGTTCGCCGGGAGTCCGGCCGGTACCGAGGCTGGCCAAGGAGGATGCAGTGGTGGAAGGAAAGGCCGAATCAAGCCAGGCCGGGACTGGTCCCTGCCCCGATTGCGCCACGGATCGCAGGAACGGAGTATGGGCAGCCTTCTGCTTGAGCAGGTTGCGGCCCAGGCCATCTGCGAGTACGACGCACACGCGCTGGGAGGCGGGCAAATGCAGCGTGTTCTCGAACCCGGGCAGGCCCATGCTCGCGGCCGCGCTGGTGAAGACTTCAGCAATCGACTTGCTGCCATACAGCGGCGCGGTGGGAAGCTCACAGGCTGCGCTGGCGACGGATGCGGTTTCCTGGGTGGCGTCCGAAGTGACCATCAGCGCTGGTGTCCGCGGCTCAGCCGGTTGCCGAAGACGCCCGGGCGGAGTCGCGGTGCGGAAATGGAGCCGGAGTGTGCTGAAGGCCCGGCATTGCCTGTATTGACGGCACGGAGGGCGCGGGCAAAGATCTTTGCGTCCTGCACTGCCCTGGGGCCGTCGGCCTCCGAGCTGATACGCAGCACGATGTCTTCCTGTGAAATGGTGCCGGTGTACCCGTGGTCGGCTTCGCATTGCGGATCTCCGCAGCTGGCGGGTCCCACATCCAGGCGCTGGCCGCCGGACCAGGCGATGGACAGGGTCAGTTCCCTGACGGGATCGCTCGGCGTGTAATTCTGCGGCTGCGCATACATGTAGCTCAGGACAACGGAACGGATCTGTGCCACGGGGACGGACTCGGTGGAAATCTGGGCGACGATCTGCTCGCCGGCTTCGTCAAGTTGCTGGTCGTCCACATGGGTGATCACCAGCATGTCCTCGGTGAGGACAAGAACCGTGATGTGGCGCCGCACCTCGGCGCGGTCGAAATGCGTTTCCAAATGCACCAAGTGGGCAAGGCAGTCCCGCCCGTCCAGCGCATCGGCCACCACGTCGGCAACCAGCACGGGGTAGAAACCGGCCCGCTGAAGCGCCTGGTCCAGGCTCTGCCCCTGCGAGCTGTGGTTGTGCGCTGCATGGTGCCCGGTGCTAGCCGGACCGGACGGAGGCGTCGGGGACTTCGAGCTCATGCTCCCATTTTCACAGATCGGCTGGGGACTTCATAACTGTCCGGTTCCCGTGCACTCAGCTGGGGGCCTTCAGCTGAGCATGGCACGGCGGGCGCTGTCAGTGCGCCGGGCCGCATTCCCGATCCATACCTCGGCCGCCAGGATTTTTACGCCGCGCGTCCCGGCCAGGACGGGATTGAACTCCACCAAGGCGATCTCGGGGTGTTCATCCTTGAGCCGGACCAGCCGGGCGCCGAGGTCCTCAAGGGCCGCCACGTCCACTGCCGGCAGCCCTTGGTAGCCGAACAGTTTCAGCGAAGCCCGCGGTGCCCGGATGAAGTCGTGAAGGTCGGCCGCGGACAGCGGCGGGACGCGGTGCGCCCAATCGTCCAGCAGGTTCACGGCGTCGCCCGCCAAACCAAAGGACACCACCGGACCCAGGAGCGGATCCTCGATCGCCCGGAAGGTGCAGGCCTGCCCCACCGGAGCCATCGCCTGGACCTCCATGGCAGGTGAGCCATAGGGTTCAAGCGCTCGGCGCATCTGCGTGATATTGCGTCGCAGGGAATCCGCGTCTTCGATGTCCAGTCGTACGCCCCCCAGGTCCAGCCGGTGCCTGAGGGCCGGATCGGTGGTCTTGAGGACCACGGGCCAGCCGAGCCGTTCGGCGGCGGCAACCGCGTCGTCGTCGTGCTCGAACACGGCTGACGGCACCACCGGAATGCCGTAGCGGGACAGCAGTGCTGCCCCTTCGCCGTCGTCGAGCCGGACCAATTGCTCCCCCGGGACGGAAGACAAGAGCCGTTCCAGGTGCGCCCGGGTGCCTTCCCGATCGCAACCGTCGGGCTCCACGAACATGCCCTGGTCCCGGTCCAGCCATTTCGCGTAGCGGACCACGGCGGCCAAAGCTGCCACTGCGCTGCCAGCACTGGAGTAGCAGGGAACGGACGGCCCCGACTCTCCGGCCGGAGACAGCAACCCGTCGAGTTGCACGGAGTTGTCAAGAATCCCGGCAAAAGCCGCGACGACGGGTTTGCCTGCCTCGGCAGCGCAGTCGGCGAGGACTCCGGCGATCGCTTCCATGGTGAGGCTGAGGGAGGGCACCATGGCCGCCACCACTGCGTGCACGGAGTCGTCCGCAAGATTCAGGCGGAGGCTGCGTCGCAGCGCTTCAAGGGCGACGGACATCCCGGAATCCAGATCGACGTCCGTCACAATCCTGTCGACCACGAGTCCTTGCGGCGCGGCGTTGTCCGCCACGACCTTTCCGAAGGCCGCGGAATTGCTGTAGACCGCGAGCGCGGGCCCCTTGGGTAACGGCTGGCTGGAAACGATCTGGGCCACATCCATCAGTTGCTCGATGGTTTCGACGGCGATGACCCCGGCCTGGCGCATCATGGCGTCCAAGGCCGCTGCCGGAGCCAGCGTCGTCCTGACCACGTGCCCTGGCGGAAGGCGAAGCCCGGTCACATCGGATTTGGCAACGATGACCGGTTTGCTGCGGGACAAGCGGCGGGCCAGACGGGAGAACTTGCGCGGGTTGCCGATCGACTCCAAATAGAGTCCGACGGCGGCGGTATCGGGGTCGTCTTCCCAAAACTGCATGACATCGTTGCCGGAAACATCGGCGCGGTTTCCGGCCGAAAGGAACGAGGAAATCCCCAGTCCGCGGCGGACGGCGGCGGCGTAGACCGAAACACCGATGGCCGCGGATTGCGAAAACAGTCCCAGGCCGCCGCGCTGCGGCAGGCTCGGGGCCATGGAGGCATTGAGCGAAACCTCCGGATTCGTGTTCACGATCCCCAGCGACTCGGGGCCGATCACACGCATCCCGTAGGACCTGGCCCGGCGTACCAGGGCGCGCTGCCTCGCCAAGCCCCGCTCGCCGTCGTCGGCATAGCCGGCGGTGGCGACCACGAGGCCTTTGACGCCGGCGGCTCCGCACTCGTCCACGACGTTCGGCACTTCTTCGTAGGGCACCGCGATGATGGCGAGCTGGACCGGCCCGGGGACGTCGGCAATCCGGGCAAATGACTTCATCCCGGCCAGCTCGAAAGCCTCGGGATTGACTGCGTAGACCGCGCCGGAGAACCGACCTTCAAGAATGTGCTCCAGCAGTTGGTAGCCGATTGTCCCCCACTTTCGGCTGGCTCCCACCACCGCGATCGACGACGGCGCCAAGAGGTCCCGCACGCTGCGGGCCTCCGCGCGGTGTTCGCGCGATTCCATGACCGCGAGGGATTTTTCGGTGGGGTCGATGTTGAATTCGACGTTGACCACGCCGTCATCGAATTTGCGCACGAGCTCGTAGCCGGCGTCGGCGAAGACCCGGAGCATTTTGCGGTTCTCGGGCAGGACCTCGGCAGTGAAGCGGCGGATGCCGTTCTCGCGGGCAGCCGCTGCCAGGTGCTCAAGGAGGATGGACCCGATGCCCCGGCCTTGCTGGACATCGGAGATGTTGAAGGCCACCTCGGCCTCTGTGGGGTCATCGAGCCGGTCGTAGCGTCCGACGCCGACGATCTCGCCGCCGATCGTGATGACGAATGCCACCCGGTCCGTGTGATCCACTTCGGTGAAACGCCGCAGTTCCTTGCTGGAAAGCCGCGATTTGAAAGTGAAGAATCGCAGATAGATAGACGTCTCGGATTGCGCCGTGTGGAAGGCCTGGAGCGCGCCGGCATCTTCGGGTGAGATGGGTCTCAAATGGGCCGTTCCGCCGTCGCGAAGCACGACATCGGCCTCCCAATATTCCGGATATACGCCGGCGCCGGGCTGATCCACCATAGGCTTAGCCTAGCTAAGACTTCCCGCAGTACACGTTTAAGGATCCACCGACTCCATGGCACGCAGCCAAAGTCCCTCCCGAGCAAACGCAGCCACGGCCGCAGACGCCGGGGACTTCACAGAGAACATCATCGATATCGACGTCACTTCCGAGATGGAAGGCTCCTTCCTGGAGTACGCGTACTCGGTGATCTATTCACGTGCGCTCCCGGATGCGCGCGACGGTTTGAAGCCCGTTCAGCGCCGCATCCTCTACATGATGAGCGACATGGGACTGCGTCCGGACCGCGGGCATGTGAAGAGTGCCCGCGTGGTGGGCGAGGTCATGGGAAAGCTGCACCCCCACGGCGACGCTGCCATCTATGACGCCATGGTGCGCATGGCGCAGGACTTCTCGCTGCGATTGCCCCTGATTGACGGGCATGGCAACTTCGGCTCGCTCGACGACGGACCGGCGGCACCGCGTTACACGGAAGCCAGGCTCGCCGCGGCTGCCCTGACGATGACCGAGCACCTCGACGAAGACGTGGTGGACTTCGTCCCCAACTACGACAACCAACTCACGCAGCCGGATGTGCTGCCCGCTGCTTTCCCCAACCTGTTGGTCAACGGCACGACGGGCATCGCGGTGGGCATGGCCACCAACATGGCCCCGCACAACCTGGTGGAGGTCATCGCGGCCGCCCGGCACCTCATCGCCCAGCCGGACGCCACCTTGGAAGACGTCATGCGTTTCGTTCCTGGCCCGGACTTGCCCACGGGCGGCAGGATCGTCGGCTTGGATGGAATCCGTGACGCCTACGCCACGGGACGCGGATCCTTCAAGACCCGCGCCAAGGTGGAGATCGAGCAACTGACTGCGCGCCGCACCGGGCTGGTGGTGACCGAACTCCCCTACATGGTGGGTCCGGAGAAGGTCATCGAGAAGATCAAGGATGCCGTCAACGCCAAAAAGCTGACCGGCATCAGCGACGTCATGGACCTCACCGACCGCAAGCACGGTCTGCGGCTTGTGATTGAAATCAAAAACGGATTCAACCCGAACGCCGTGCTGCAGCAGCTCTACCGGTTCACGCCGATGGAAGACTCCTTCGGCATCAACAATGTGACCTTGGTGGACGGGCAGCCGCAGACGTTGGGCTTGCTCCAGCTGCTTCAGGTATATGTCGGCCACCGCTTGTCAGTGGTACGGCGCCGCACATCATTCCGCCTGGGTAAGAAGAAGGACCGCCTCCACCTGGTGGAGGGCTTGCTCGTGGCCATCGTGGATATCGACGAGGTCATCCAGATCATCCGTTCCTCGGACGAGGCATCCGCAGCCCGGGAACGGCTGATGTCCATCTACGATCTGTCCGAGATCCAGGCCAATTACATCCTGGAACTCCGCCTGCGCCAGCTGACCAAGTACTCGCGCATCGAGCTCGAGAAAGAGCAGGACGAGCTGCGCCGCGAAATCGCGGAGCTTGAGGCGATCCTGGCGTCGGATTCGCTGCTGCGGGAGCTTGTGTCCGGGGAATTGGCCGACGTGTCCGAGAAGTATGGGACTCCGCGGCGGACTGTACTCCTCGAGTCCGAGGCCGTCTCCCCCACCGTGGCCGCTGCACTTGCGGCAGCCGCGCCGGCAGGCAAGGGAAAGGCCGCCGCGCTCCCGCTCGAAATCCCCGATGATCCTTGCTGGGCAATCCTGAGCAGCTCGGGCCAGATCGCCCGGACGTCCAATCAGGAACCGTTGGCTGAGTCAGGTCCGCGGAGCAAGCACGATGTCTACCGCTCCGTAGTCAAGACCACCGCGCGCGGCGAAATCGGTGCCGTCACCTCGCAGGGGCGCATGCTCCGGGTCCAGGTGATGGACATGCCGGCGCTGCCTCCCATGTCCGGCCTGCCCAATCTTGCCGGTGGCGTGGCAGCGAAGGACTTCATCACCTTACTCAAGGGCGAATCGCTGGTGGCGTTCGTGCCTCTGGACGCCGTGCTGGCAATCGGGACTGCCCAGGGCATCGTCAAACGCGTCCAGCCGGACTACCCGCTCAACCGTGAAGACTGGGAAGTCATTGCGCTCAAGGACAAGGACACCGTGGTGGGCGTCGAACCAGCCCAGGACGACGACGTCGAACTCGTCTTTGTGACCCGGCTCGCCCAACTTTTGCGGTTCAGTGCCTCGGCCGTCCGGCCTCAAGGCCGCACCGCGGGCGGTATGGCGGGCATCAAACTTGCTGCGGGCGACGACGTGATCCACTTCGGTACGGTACGGGCAAACGATCCTGCCGCCGTCGTCGTGACCATCGCCGGTAGCAACGGTGCCCTGCCGGGGACAGCTCCGGGCACGGCGAAGATCACGCCGTTCGAAGAGTACCCGGCCAAAGGCCGGGCCACGGGAGGCGTGCGCGCCCACCGTTTCCTCAAGGGTGAAGACACGCTGCTGCTCGGGTGGGCCGGTCACGGCCCCGCGAAAGCAGCATCCAGTGCCGGCGTTGCCCGTGCCCTTCCGCACGAACACGGCCGCCGCGACGGTTCCGGCGTTCCCCTCTCCCAGCCGGTGGATACGATTGGCGCGAGCATGGCGTGGCAAGAAGGAAACGCCGAGGAGAATTGACCGGAAGCGGCCCTTGGGGACTAAGCCTAGGGCGTTCTGACTACATCGTGGAGATGTTGAGGATGTTTCCTTCCGAATCGAGGAACCAGGCTCCCCTTTCGCCATCCGGCAAGGTGGCTACGCCGTTTTCGGTTTTCAGGCCCGGGAAGTCGTACTCTTCGAAAACGACTCCACGTTCCCTGAGATCGGCCATGTCCTTGTCCAAGTCCGTGCTTTGCCAACCCAGCTGGGTGTTCTTGGCGGTCCCGGCGTTGGGCGTTTCGTAGAGCACGAAGGCCGTACCGTTGGCGCACTTGTACGTCAGATTGTCCGAGGCGTCTGGATTGTCGGGTTCGAGACCGAGTTTGTCGCGGTAGAAGTCGCGGGCGCGGGCGAGATCGCTGGCAGGAAGCACGCCGGCGACGTTTAGATCCTTAAGCATGGCCATTTCACTTTCCAGGCTTCCCCAGCACCTAACTTTACTCCTGATCGGTCATCCGGAGCCCCGGTTTTCAGCGGTGGGACCGGATCTTGAGCGCGGGCCCTAGACTACTGCCATGCCGATCATTCCCGATAGCAAAGACTGGACTTGGGTCTTGTCCGCTCCCTGTCCCGAATGCGGCTTCGATGCCGCCACAGTGACCCCTTCCACGGTCCCAGGAACCGTCCTGAACATGTTGCCGCGCTGGCGTGCGGTGCTGCGCCGCGAAGACACTGCGACCCGCCCGAACGAACACACGTGGTCTCCCCTTGAGTACGCCTGCCATGTCCGGGATGTCTTCAGCCTCTTCGACCAGCGCCTGAACCTCATGCTGTGCGAGGAGGATGCCCACTTCGACAATTGGGATCAGGACAAAGCGGCGATCGACGGCGACTACGCCAACGCGGACCCGGCCGAGGTGGCTGCACAGTTAGCTGCCGAGGGCGGGCAAATCGCGAACTCCTTCGCCGCTGTCCACGAAGATGAGTGGCCGCGTACGGGTGTGCGAAGCAACGGCTCCACGTTCACGGTGCTGACGTTTGCCCAGTACTTCCTGCACGACGTGGTTCACCACCTGCACGACGTCGACGGCTAGGCGCATCAATGACGTGGAAAGACACACGGGCAACGCGGCTGTTCACTATTGACCTGCCGATCGTCGCTGGGGCCCTTCGGCGGCTTGTCCTCAGTAGAGCTGTCGGCCGCGGTCAGCGAATCCGGCGGGCTGGGTTCCTATGGGCTGTACGGCTACGAGGCGGATCGAATTGCCACCACGGCCCTCGAGCTCAGGGAAGCCAGTGGGAAACCGTTCGCCCTGAATCTATGGCTCCCCATCGAGGGCGAAGAACCGCCGAGCACGGATGCCGCGCAGTTCGCAGACTACGTGGAGGTCCTCCGGCCCTATTTCGAGCTTGTGGGAGTAGAGCCGCCCACCCAGCCGGACGCTTATATGCCCGATCCAGCGGCGCAGATCCAAGCAGCCATTGAAGCCCGGCCGGCCGTGCTGAGCTTTGTGTTCGGCGTTCCATCCGAGTCGGTCATCGAGCAGGCCCACCGGAACGGCATTGTGGTGGTGGGAACAGCGACCACCGTGGACGAGGCCGTGGCTTTGGATACCGGCGGCGTCGATGCGATCGTTGCCACAGGAATGGAGGCCGGCGGCCACAGGGTGTCCTTCCTGCGGGATCCCCAGGACTCCCTGGTGGGAACCATGGCACTGGTGCCGCAGGTCGTGGATGCGGTCTCAGTTCCGGTCATAGCCGCGGGCGGAATCGCTGATGGCCGCGGAGTAGCCGCCGCCCTGGCGCTGGGCGCGGATGCGGTCCAAATTGGTTCAGCCTTCCTCGCAACCCGCCAGTCTGCGGCCAGTTCCGCGCATGTTGCCGCCCTGCGCGGACCCGACGCCGCCCATACGGTCCTGACCCGGGCCCTCAGTGGCCGCTTGGCACGCGGTATCCCTAACAGGATCATCGCGGAGCTCGCCGATCCTCGGGCCCACGCACCCTTTCCCATCCAAAACTGGCTGACCGGCAAGTTCCGTCCCGCTGCCGCGGCACAGGGAATTCCGGGGCTCATGTCGCTGTGGGCCGGCCAATCGACGCCACTCATCCGGGAGGACGACGCGCGCAAGCTGATCACGGACATCGTCGAATCGGTGGATGCGATCTTCGCGCGGCTCGGCGCCTAGCTTCCTGTCCCTAGCTGCCGGGCACAAGCGCCGGCGTGTTCTGGGTTGGTTTGTTCTGGGCTGGTTTGTCCTGGGCTGGTCCGTTTTGGGCTGGTTTGTTTTGGGAGGTCCCGAGATCCAGCCGGGAGTCTTCCGCGCTCATATCAGCCGGGTTGTGAGTCACCAGGACGACCGTGACGTCCCTCAGGCCGCCGCGGAGTTCCGCCATCATGAGGCGGGCTGCTTCGGCGTCGAGGTGGGCGGTCGGCTCGTCCAGGAGCAGGACTTCCGCGCCGGTCAAGAGCGTGCGGGCCATCGCGAGCCGCTGGCGTTCGCCGCCGCTGAGGAACGAACCGGAGGGGCCGATGCGGCTGTCCAGGCCGGAGGGAAGACCGGACACCAGAGTGGAAAGCCCGACGGCGCCCAAAGCCTGCTGCATGTCCGCTTCGGAAGGCTTATGGCTTGCAGGACGGGCGAGGAGCAGGTTGCCGCGGATGGTGGAGTCGAAGAGGTGCGCCTCCTGCGGACACCAGGCGGCGGTTCCACTGACGTATGCAGCACCGGACGACGCCGGCAGGAAACCAAGCAGTACCGACAGCAGCGTGGATTTGCCGGAGCCGGACGGGCCCGTCACTGAGAGCCAACGCCCGGGAGCCGCCTCTGCACTGAGCCCGCTGAACAGCGGCGGGGCGCCCGGCCATGACGCTTCGAGGCCGTCCAGCAGCAGCCCCGGGGAACGGTCGGGGCGCTCCGGCAGCGCCAGTACACCGGCCAGCACACCGCCGTCGGAATCCGCTGGGGTATCGAAGGCCCCGGACCCTGCGATCCGCCGCACCACCGCGGTCAAGGCGGGAGCCTGCCGCACGGCAGAAACTACAGTTCCGTACGGTTCCGCGAGGGCCAGTTGAACGAGAACGACGACGGCGAGCACAGCAGGCGCAACGGTCCCGGCCTGCACAGACGGCGTCGCGAGAAGGCCGGCCGCCAACGCGCCGAGCGTACAGGCGAGCACCGTCAATCCTTGGCCTATGCCCTCGGCCCACGCCGAGCGTTGTGCCGCCGCAGTGGCTGCGCTGTCCCGCCGGGTCAGGGCCGACAGGACAGGTCCGGCAATGCCGTTGGCGCTGAGATCGGCGCGGGCGTCAAGGGCTGAGGCAACCTCGCGCAGCACGAGTGAGCGCAGTTGCTGCTCGGCGCGTGCAGCGTTTCGGTCTGCCGCAAGGGCAAGAAGAGGGGCCAATACGAGGCCAACCACCGCGGCGGCTACAACGGCCGGCACCGCGGCAGGGACCAGGATGGCTGAGGTGATTGCCGCCGACACCGCGACGGCAAGGGCCGAGAGGGGCGGCAGAATGACGCGCGGCAAGAGGTCCCGCAGAGTATCGACGTCGTCGACCACCGCGCCAAGCACGTTGCCGCCCTGCAGGAGCCGCCTCAAGGACAGCGCCCTTTCGCTAAGCGCCGCCCAGAGCGCACCCCGAAGCCTGGTCATCGCGGCGAAGACCGCGTCGTGGACCACGAGCCGCTCACTGTACCGCAACACTGCCCGGCCAATGCCGAAGAACCGTACGCCCACGATTGCTCCCAGCAAGTACAGGATGGGCGGTTGCTCGCTGGCCCGGATGATGAGCCAGCCGGACAGCCCGGACAACGCCACGGCAAAGACGGCTGCGAGCGCGGCAATCAGAACGGCACCCGCAAATCTGAAACGGACGGGTGCCAGGATGCGCGCCAAAGCTCTGAAGGTGGAGAGGTTTCCCCGGGATTTAGTGTGCGAGTCCATCACGGTAACAGGCTGGAGCGCAGGCACCTTCGCGGCGGTAGCAGTGTTGGCGTCAGCAGTGTTGGCGTCAGCAGTGTTGGCGCTAGCCGGGCTGGGCCGCTCCGTTGGCGTCCCGCCGTCGAGCTCCACTACGTGGTCCGCAAGCCTGCGGGTTGCCGCGTCGTGGGCTACCAAAATGACCGTCGCAGTCCCGCGCAACCTTTCGATTGCGGCCCGGATGGCGTCGGCGGAGGCGGCATCGAGGTGGGCGGTAGGTTCATCCAGCAAAAGGACAGTGGCGCCGGCTTTGAGGCGCGCCAAACCGCGGGCCACGGCAACCCGGCGCAATTCACCAGGCTCAGCTCGGCGGCGTGCTTGGCGGCAAGGTGCTCGGCTGCGGCCAGCTGCAGGCAGGCCATCGCCGTCGCTGTGTCCGCCTCCGGCTTTGCCTCGGGGCCGGTCAGGTACAGGAGGATCTCGTCCAGCACCGTATCGGCCACCATGACGGGATGCTGAGGTACCCAGGCCACGGCACCGGCTCCCAGACCCGTCACCGAACCGCCGAGGGAAGCCAGCGGACCGTCGCCGATCGTGCCGGCCAGAACGCCGAGGATGGTGCTCTTGCCTGAACCGCTCCGGCCGGACAGGGCCGTGATGCGCCGGGCGGGAGCATGGAAATCGACAGGCCCGACGGCGGCCACGCCCCTTCCGGCATACGTCACCTTCAATCCTTTGACCACGACGCCGGCCGCGGCAGCGCCACTCCGGGGCTCCGTGCCGGACGCTTCATTCAGTGGGCGGCCCGCCGGCGACTCCAGCACCGCGTTGGCTGCGGTCAATGCTTCGCGGCCGTCGTCGCTGGCGTGGTGGGCAGTACCCAGCTCCCGCAGGGGAAGGTAGCAGTCCGGGGCGAGGATGAGGGCCAGCATGACTGCCTCCAGGCCCATGTCGCCAGCCACGAGCCGAACGCCGATGAACACGGCGACCACCGCTACCGAAATGGTGGCGATCAGTTCCAAGGCGAGCGCAGAGAGGAACGCAGTCCGCAGGGTTCCCATGGTGCGCGAACGGTATTCCTCCGAGAGGTCTTCCAGGGCCGCACGCTGTTCGCGGGCCCTGCCCAGACCGACGAGTACCGGAAGTCCCTTGGCCAGCTCGAGGATGTGACCGGAGAGCCTCCTGAGCGTGGATTGGGCTTCGTGGACCCGGTCCTCGGTGTGGCGGCCGATCAGCACCATGAAAAGCGGCACCAGCGGCACGGTCAGGACCACAACCAGGGCGGTGATCCAGTCTGCGAAGAGGATGCGCACGCCGAGGAGCAGTGGAACGGCTGCGCAATTGACCAAGGCCGGCAGGAACTGCGTGTAGTAATTGTCGAGGGCATCGAGTCCGCGTGTCGCGAGCACCGCCAGCCCGCCGTCGTTGACTTCGCCGACTCGTCCCGCGGCCCCGGAACGCAAGGCACGGCCCAAAAGCCTGGACCTTAGCTCTTCCTTGACGCCGAGGGCTGCCCGGCGTGCCGCAACTCCTTGGCCCCAGACCGTCAGGGACCGAAGCACCGCACCGGCGGCACCCCAGAGAAGTGTTTCCCGCCACCCCAAGCCGCCCGCAGCAAGTCCGGACAGCATCCCCGCGATGGCTTGCGCAATCAAGACCAGGGACAGTGCCTTCAGCGAGGACAGCAGGCCAAGGACATACAGGGCGGATCGCGTAGCCGGTCCGGCAGGCAGCAGGGGCTTCATTCGTTACTCGCCGACGCCGTCTGTCGTGCCTTTAGCAGCCGGGCCTTTAGTGACTGTGCCTTTGGAGACCGGACCGGCCGGTGTAGGACTGCCAACCAGCACCTTGGCTGCGATGGCCGGCAGGAAACCATGTGCGGCCGGAATGTGGGCCGCGCTGACCCGACGGCGGAACACCCAGTAAGTCCAGGCCTGGTAGGCAATGACGAGGGGCAGCCCGAACGCAGCCACGATGCTCATCAGCCCCAGGGTGTAGTCGGAAGACGAAGCATTGGAAATGGTGAGGTTGAAGGCGGGGTCCAGGGTGGAGGGAATCACCACGGGGAAGGCCGCGCCGAAGATGGATCCAGTGGCGCACACCAAAAACGCACCCAGGGCTCCGAAGGCCTTGCCCTCGGCTCCCCTGCGGGCAAGGACCCACGCAGCCGAGGCGGCGAGGATTCCCACGATCACCAAGAGCCAAGTCCAGGGCTTGCCGCTCAGGAGTTGGAGGGCGACCATCCATGCCAGCAGCGGCAGGAGCGCGACTGGCGCGAGCCGCACAAACCACCGGCGCGCCCGGTGGCGTACCTCGCCGTCGGTCTTGAGGGCCAAGAAAGCCAGGGCGTGCACCAGTGCAAAAGCCACGACGGCGAGTCCGCCCAGCACGGCGTATCCGCTGAACCAGGCGAAGGGGCCACCCTGCCTGTCTCCGTTGGCGTTAAGCGGCAATCCAGTGGTGGTCAGCGCGAGTGCCGCGCCGATGCCGAAGGCAGCCGTGAACGATCCCACGGCAATGGCCCAGTCCCAAACGGTCCGCCAACGCGCAGTGTCCACCTTGCCGCGGTATTCGAAAGCGACGGCACGGAAGATCAAGGCCACGAGGACAATCAGGAGAGGGAGGTACAAAGCGGAGAACAGGGAGGCGTACCAGAGCGGGAAAGCCGCGAAGGTAGCACCGGCCGCAGTCAGCAGCCACACTTCGTTTCCGTCCCACACGGGGCCGATCGTGTTCAGGAGCACGCGGCGATCGGTGTTGTTCCGAGCGAGGACCTTCATGAGCATTCCGACGCCGAGGTCGAAGCCCTCCAGGAAGAGGTAGCCCGTCCACAGCACGGCGATGGCCACGAACCAGACGGTTGGCAACAGTTCCATTCGAAAGATCCCTTGCTTCCTAGTAGGCGAATGCCAGGACGTCGTCAGTATCGCCGGACTGGCCCGGTGCACCCGGGGTCCCGCCGTCGTCGTCCTTCTTGTTCTTGTGAGGCGCTTCCGCGAGCTCCGGCATCGCTGAGGCCACACCGCCGCGGGCGTATTTGACCAGCAACCGGACTTCCACCACCAAAAGCACCGCGTAGATGGAGGCCAATACCACCAATGAGGTAATGAGTTCAGCAGCGGATACGCCTGGTGAGACGGCCGCGGCCGTGAACATGAACACCTGGTCGATGCCGCTCGCGTCCGGATTGGGTGCGACGACGAACGGCTGCCGGCCCATTTCGGTGAAGATCCAGCCGGCGGCGTTGGCTCCGAAGGGAGCCAGGATGCCGAAGACCGCAAGGCACATGATCCACCGTGATTGCGGCACGGTGCCCTTGCGCGTGGCCCACAGGGCGAGCAGCGCGGCGAAGGCTGCGAGTCCGCCGAAGCCGATCATCGTCCGGAAGCCCCAATACGTCACTTCCATCACGGGCACGTACTGGATTTCCTGGCCCGCGCGGTCGCCGTAGAGGGGGTCGTTCGGCAGATGGGTGCCGTACTTTGCCTTGTATTCGTCCAGGAGGCTGTTGACCCCCTTCACTTCGGTGGTGAAGTCGCCCTTGGCCAGGAAGGTAGAGGATGCCGGGCACCTCGATCACGGCTTTGATGTCGTTGCAGTTCTTGGATCCCAGGTTGCCGACGCTCAGTACGGAGAATCCGGTGCCGTCGTGGCAGGCTGCTTCCGCCGCTGCCATCTTCATGGGCTGCTGTTCGAACATGAGCTTGCCTTGGAGGTCGCCTGTGACGGCCGTGCCGGCGAAAGAGATCATGGCGACGACGGCGCCGATCCGCAAGGAGCGAATCCAGACGTTGTAGTCGGTCTTGTCCCGGCCGGGAATGTTCGCTTCGCCGGGAACGGCCCGTCCGTCAGGGCCGATGGTGTCGATGCCGTCGTGGCGGCGGCGCCACAGGTGGTACCAGGCGATACCCAGAAGGAAGGCACCCGCGACACCGAGGGCGCCGAAGAGCGTGTGCGGCACGGCAACCAGGGCAGTGTTGTTGGTGAAGACCGCCCAGGCGTCGGTCATCTGGGGGCGTCCGTTGACCATCTGCACGCCGACCGGGTGCTGCATCCAGGAGTTGGCCACGATGATGAAGTAGGCCGAAAAGAGCGAACCGATCACGGCGATCCAGAGGCAGGCCAGGTGGACACCGCGCTTGAGCTGCTTCCAGCCGAAGATCCAGAGCCCCAGGAAGGTCGATTCAACGAAGAACGCCAGAAGCGATTCGAGTGCGAGCGGGGCGCCGAAGATGTCGCCGACGAAGCGGCTGTACTCGCTCCACGCCATGCCGAACTGGAATTCCTGCACGATGCCGGTGGCCACGCCCATGATGAAGTTGATGAGGAAGAGCTTGCCCCAGAACTTGGTCATCCGCAGGTATTCAACCTTGCCTGTGCGGTACCAAAGAGCCTGGATCACGGCCACTACAAGCCCCAGCCCAATGGTGAGGGGCACCATCATGAAGTGGTAGACCGTGGTGATTCCAAATTGCCAGCGTGCGATTTCCAAGGCGTCCATGGCTGTCCTTATTATCCGGCTGTCCGCTAAGCGGCGTCCATCTTCTACATTGCGTAGAAAATACTTCTTCTACACAGTGTAGAACAAACCGCTGCGATGTGGTCACCACTCTTCCAGCGGCGTCACACAGTCGCAAGGACACGCGGGGCCGCTTTTTCTACTTCATGTAGAATCGCGCTCCGAAAAGCGATAGATTGAGGGTGGAATGTTGGATCGTCGCACTCCCTCGCCTCATATCGCGGCGGGGAATTGCGGAAAGTAGGGATGCATTGATGGCAAGTCTTGGCGAACTGGAACGGGCGGTCATGGATCTGCTCTGGGCGGGCCAGGAGGCTGCGACAGCCAATACACTTCGTGACCTGCTGGCACAGGACTCTGCTGCCGCAGACGGCATTGCCGGACACCAAGGCAAGGACCTCGCTGTCACCACCGTGCTGACTGTCTTGTCCCGCTTGGAGAAGAAGGGCCTGGTGGAGCGCGAACGGGGTACCCGTCCGCACCGGTATCAGGCCGTTTCGAGCCGTGCCGACCACACCGCAGACCTCATGCATGAGGCACTTGGATCCGCCCCTGACCGCGAAGCCGTGCTGGCGCGGTTCATCGGTTCCGTGAGCGAGAGTGAAGCTGCCACGCTGCGCAAGCTGCTCGGCAAAAACTAACCACCCATGTTCTGGACCTCGTATTTCCTGGCGGTCCTTGCTTTGGTGCTGGCCTGGCCAGTGCCGGTTCTTTTATCGCGTGCCGAATGGCCCGCGCGCGCACCCTTCACGGCTATGGTCCTCTGGCAAGCCATCGCGCTTGCCGGTGGCCTTTCGATGATCGGGGCCATGCTCGTCTACGGCCTTGAGCCCATCGGCGTCAACCTCATTGCGGGGCTCCGGTCCTTGACTGGAATGGTGCTCCACAACGAGCCCACCACAGCCCTGGGCTTCTGGCATCTGTTTGCGTTGTCCGCCGCGGCACTCTTGAGCGCCCACTTGGTGTTCACCCTGCTGCTGACTTACGTCAAGATCGAACGGCAGCGGCGCCGCCACCGGGAACTCCTCGCCCTTCTGGCCTCACCCTCCGACGACGGTCCGGGCACGGTGGTCATCAACCACGACTTCCCCGTTGCCTACTGCCTACCCGGCGGTGCGAGGTCGGTGACCGTTCTGTCCGATGGCCTGATGGCAGCATTGGAGCCGGCTGAGCTCCGCGCCGTCCTGATCCATGAGAACGCGCATCTCTCGCAACGCCACGACCTCCTTCTGTGGGCCTTCGCCGCGTGGCGTCAGGCGCTGCCTTGGTTCCCCACCACGCGGCTGGCCCAGGTAGCGGTCAACTCCTTGATCGAGATGCTCGCGGATGACGTTGCGCTGCGGACCGAGAGCAAAGAAACCCTTATCAAGGCGATCGCGATTGTGGCGAGCGGTTCCGCCGGTCCCGTGGAGCAATTTTCTCCGCACGGACCAAGCACCGGGGCCACTTCCACTGACGACAGCATGTTGAGCGGAACCGGCGGTGCCGATTCACCGCGTACGACGGCGTCGCGCGTCAGCCGGCTGCTCTCACCCAAGCCTCCGCTTCCGTCAGCCCTGCGCGGCATGGTCCTCGCGGCGTCGGCCATGCTGCTCGCGGTACCCACAGGCCTGCTGATTGTGCCCGGCCTGCTGGGTTGAATCAGGCGTCAATCCGTTCGCGGTCCAGATCTGCGGCGCCCGCAATTATGAAGTCCTTGCGGGGGGCGACGTCTGAACCCATCAACAGGTCAAAGGTGTCCTCTGCCATCTTGGCGTTCTCGATCCCCACTTTGCGGAGCGTGCGGTGGCGCGGATCCATGGTTGTCTCGGCGAGTTGCTCGGCGTCCATTTCGCCCAGGCCCTTGTACCGTTGGATCGGTTCCTTGTAGCGCTTGCCTTCCTTTGCGAGCCTGGCCAGCAGGACGTGCAGTTCAGCCTCCGAATATGTGTAGATCATCTCGTTGGCCTTCTGGCCGGGGTTGATGACCTCCACCCGGTGCAGCGGTGGGACTGCCGCGTACACGCGGCCTTCATCGATCATCGGGCGCATGTACCTGAAGAACAGGGTGAGCAGGAGCGTGCGGATATGGGCGCCGTCGACGTCTGCATCGGTCATCAGAATCACTTTGCCGTAACGCGCGGCGTCGATGTCGAAGCTCCGGCCCGAACCGGCACCCACCACCTGGATGAGGGCCGCACACTCAGCGTTGGAGAGCATGTCCCCCACCGAGGCCTTCTGCACGTTCAGGATCTTGCCGCGGATCGGCAGCAGGGCTTGGAAGTCCGAGGACCGCGCAAGCTTGGCCGTGCCGAGGGCGGAGTCACCTTCCACGATGAACAGCTCAGAGCGTCCGACGTCGTCCGTGCGGCAATCTGCCAGCTTGGTGGGCATCGACGAGGTTTCCAGTGCATTCTTCCGGCGCTGCGTTTCCTTGTGGACGCGGGCGGAGATGCGGGACTTCATCTCGCTGACGATCTTCTCGAGCAGCAGGGTGGACTGGGCTTTGTCGTTGCGGTTCGCCGAGTTCAGGCGCGAAGTGATCTCTTCCTCGACCACCTTGGCAACAATCGCCCGGACAGCCGAAGTGCCGAGGATCTCTTTGGTCTGCCCTTCGAACTGCGGCTCTGCCAGGCGGACCGTCAGCACTGCCGTCAGTCCGGCCAGGACATCGTCCTTGTCGATCTTGTCGTTGCCCGCTTTAAGCTTGCGCGCGTTCGTCTCCACGGCCTTGCGGAAGGTCTTCAGGAGTGCTTGCTCGAAGCCGGCCTGGTGCGTGCCGCCCTTGGGTGTGGAGATGATGTTGACGAAGCTGCGCATCGTGGTCTCGTAGCCGATCCCCCAACGCAGCGCGATATCCACTTCGCAGTCGCGTTCCACTTCGGCGATCTTGCTGTGACCGTTCTCGTCCAGGACCGGAACGGTTTCCTTGAACTTGCCTGCACCGTGGAGCCGCCAGATGTCAGTGACGCCGGAATCCGCGGCGAGGAAATCGACGAACTCGGAAATGCCGCCGTCGTGGTGGAAGACCTCTTCGTGCGGGCCGTGCTCGCCGGGGGTGCCGGGAAGCCGCCGATCGTCGCGCACCGTGAGCTTGAGGCCAAGGACCAGGAACGAGGTTTGGCGGGCACGCGCCGCGAGATCCTCCAGGGAGAACTTCGCGTCCGGGGTGAAGATCTGCCGGTCTGCCCAGTAACGGATACGGGTACCCGTGACTCCGCGCTTGGCTTTGCCGACGACGTCGAGCACCGAGCCTTCGACGAACGGTTCAAAAACCGACGTCGGGCTGGGCTTGGAACCGACGTCCTTGAACCGGCCGGGTTCGCCCCGCCGGAAAGACATCTGGTAGGTCTTGCTGCCGCGGTCCACCTGAACGTCGAGCCGGGCCGAGAGGGCATTCACTACGGACGCGCCAACGCCATGCAAACCGCCGGACGCCGTATAGGAGCCGCCACCGAACTTTCCGCCGGCGTGCAGCTTCGTGAAAACGACCTCGACGCCGGTGAGTCCGGTCTTGGGCTCCACGTCCACGGGGATGCCGCGGCCGTCGTCGTGGATTTCGACCGAATTGTCCGCATGCAGAATGATTTGGATGTCGTGCCCAAAGCCGGCCAGCGCCTCGTCCACGGAGTTGTCGATGATTTCCCACAGGCAGTGCATGAGGCCGCGGGAGTCGGTGGAACCGATGTACATGCCCGGACGCTTTCGGACGGCCTCCAGACCTTCCAAAACGGAAAGGTGCCGGGCGTTGTATTCAGAACTCGGTGCCACGGGCGGGGCGCTCCTTCGGGTGTAACAGAGGCAAATTAAGGCTCCCTCTAGGCTAGTCGCCCCGGAGCCAAGACGAGCGCTGCCACTCCCAACAGTGCTGGACCCCACTTCCTCACGTTACGTACATGTGATACGCGGACAGCGAACGTGACCCATCCTTGCCATGGTTTTGCTTCGAATGCTGGTTATATGGATACACAGAACTACTAAGGAGGCCGAACATGACAACTGCAGTTGCAGACCGCACACTCAATGCACTCGACCGGTGCGATCGTTGCGGGGCCCAGGCATATGTCCGCGTTGTACTTGAGTCCTCCGGCGGTGAGCTGCTTTTCTGCGGCCACCACGCACGCGCAGTCGAGGCCACGTTGCGTCCGATGACCTCGGACTGGCATGACGAGACGTCCCGCCTTCAGGAGAAGGAACCCGTCCTCGCCGACTAGCCATCACGGCAGGCCGTACGGGCCGCCAGGCTGACAAAACTTTATAGAGACAGCCAGGCCCCCTCCAAGCGGAGGGGGCCTTGTTGTGTCCCTGCTCAGCCAAGGTTCCTTTGCGGTCTTTCGTAGCAGGCCCTCATCACGTCAGCGGCGATCTCTGACCGCCCTTGGGCATCCAGGCCCGCAATCACGCCGTCGATGTCCGTGTCGGGTCGGTTCTGGCTGAGTTTGGTTTTCGCTTCGATCCTGGTGATCAGCAATTCGACGCCGACGATGGCGCGTAGCTGGCCGGAGATATAGCGCTCCGGCGCATCGTCCACGGACCACGGCTGCCCGGAGTGGGCTTCGTGGAGATCCGTCAGCCGCCTGACGTGCCCGCCGAGCCACTCCGGGTCTTCATGGACGGCGAGCTTGCCGTAGACGTGGGCGGTGGAGTAGTTCCACGTCGGGACGACGCGTCCGTGTTCGGCCTTCGATGGGTACCACGTGGGAGAGATGTAGGCGTCCGCACCCTGGATGATGACGAGGGATTCACCGATGGCGGCCTCGGACCATTGTGTGTTGGTCCGGGCAAGGTGTCCGTGGAGCGCTCCGTGTTCACCGATCGAAGGATCGTAGACAAAGGGCAGGAAGGTAGCGAGCAAGCCTTGCGAGGTCATGGTGATCAGATTGGCGGCAGTCGGCCGGACGAGGAGGCCTTGGAGAGCGTCGGGACTGGCCGCAAAGTGCGTTGGGATGTACATGCGATTCTTTCTTCCTAGGGTTTTCGCGTTCAGTTTGCCCGTCAGGGATTCTGCTTCGCAGGGAGCGGATTAAGCCGGATACGGACGGCGACGCCGGCGCACAGGATGACGGCGAGGCCGCCGGCGACGGTGGTCAAGCCCAGGGTTTCGCCAAGCAGGATCCCTGCCCAGCAGATACTCAAGACGGGCTGGATAAGTTGGACTTGGCTCACCTTGGCCATGGGGCCGATGGCAAGGCCCCGGTACCAGGCGAAGAAGCCAAGGAACATGCTGACGATGCCAAGGTAGGCGAAAGCTGCCCACTGGACCGGCGTCGCGGAGGGTGGCTGTTGAGACATTGAGAATGCTGACAAGCCAACCATGAGCGGCGATGCGAGGACGAGCGCCCACGAGACGGTTTGCCATGAACCTAGTTCCCGCGCGAGAAGTCCGCCTTCTGCGTAGCCGATTGCCGCGGCCGCCACGGCACCGAGCAGGAGTAGATCTGACCAGTTCAGCTGCCCCGGGCCACCGGACTGCGCGAACGCGAAAGTGATCGCCGCAATGGCTCCTGCCGCAGTGACCACCCAAAACGCTACCGGGGGCCGTTCGCGACCTCGAAGTACTGCGGCGGTTGCCGTGGCGGCAGGAAGGAGCGCGATGACGACGGCACCGTGGTTGGCGGGCGCCGTCGTGAGCGCGAATGAGGTGAGCAATGGAAAACCGACAACAATCCCTCCGGCGATCACTGCGAGGCGCGCCCATTCCCGGCCGCGGGGAAGGCGCTGCCGCGTGAGCCCGAGCGCGCATGCGGCAAGTACCGCAGCGACCACTGCCCGGCCCGACCCGATGAACAGGGGCGACAGGCCCCCGACCGCCATTCGAGTGAAGGGAACAGTGAACGAGAATGCCGCTACTCCCACAAGTCCCCACCACAGACCGGAGGCCGCGCGGAGCGGTATCACTGGGCGAATCAATACAGTAGCGCTACTATTGGATCTCATGAATAACGATAGCAGTTCCCGAATCGTGACGGAACTCCAGGCATGGATCGCCGGGGCGGCACCGGGATCCCGGCTGCCGTCCACGCGGTCGCTGGTTGCCCAGTACCAGGCCAGTCCCGTGACTGTGCAGAAGGCGCTGCAGGCTCTGACTGCCCAAGGCCTGATCGAGAGCCGGCCCGGCGTCGGGACCTTTGTGCGGGTCATCCGGACCGCCCGCCCTTCGGACTACGGCTGGCAGACGGCGGCGCTGCGTGCGCCGCAAACGCCTCCCCGTTCGGCTTCCACTACGATGCGCGATACCGCCAACAACACCATTGCATTCCACTCGGGCTACCCGGACCGGGAACTGCTGCCAGAGCGTCTGGTCCGCGCCGCACTCACCCGGGCGGCCCGGGGGGATGCAGCTCTGTCCCGGCCACCCGCGCCGGGACTTCCCGAACTGCAGTCCTGGTTCGCACACGAACTCGGTGCCGCGACGCCGGCGGGAGTCACCCCGCCAACACCGAGCGACGTCATCGTCCTGCCCGGAAGCCAAGGTGGCCTCAGCTCCATCTTCACTGCGTTGGTTGGCCACGGACAGCCACTGCTCATGGAATCACCGAGTTACTGGGGAGCCATCTTGGCTGCGACCCAAGCCGGGGTCCGCATTGTCCCGGTGCCCAGCGGACCCGATGGGCCCGATCCGGAAGAGTTAGCCAGGGCTTTCGAGGAGACCGGCGCTCGCCTGTTCTACGCCCAGCCGAACTATTCCAACCCCACGGGGGCCCAATGGCCCACCCGCCGTGGCGAGCAGGTCCTCGACGTCGTCCGCAAGAGCGGTGCGTTCCTCGTTGAAGACGATTGGGCCCACGACTTCGGCATCACCACGACTCCTGTGCCGATTGCTGCGCGGGACGACTCCGGCCACGTCGTCTACCTCCGCTCGCTGACCAAGAGCGTGTCCCCCGCCATCCGCGTTGCTGCGGTCATCGCACGCGGCCCGGCGCGTGAACGTATCCTTGCTGATCGCGCGGCGGAGTCGATGTACGTGAGCGGCTTGCTCCAGGCTGCCGCACTCGACGTCGTCACACAGCCCGGATGGCAGACGCATCTGCGCAGCCTCCGCCATCAGCTTCAATCCCGCCGCGATCTTCCTGGTGTCGAGCCTGCGCGAGCACGCGCCGCAAGCCCACCTCAGCCTCATCCCCAAAGGTGGGCTGAACCTCTGGGCGCGTCTGCCCGACGGGACAGACCTTGATAAATTGACCCGTGACTGCGAGAGCGCCGGGGTGATGATCGCCGTCGGTACCGAGTGGTTCCCCGCCGAACCGGCCGGTCAGTTCATCCGGCTCAACTACGCCGGACCGAACCCCGCCGCTTTCCCGGAGGGCGCCCGCGTCCTCGGCCGGGCACTTGAACGCAACAGTCTCTAGAAGATGCTAAATAAAATGGACCCCCGGATCATCCGGGGGTCCATTTCGCGAAGCGCTAACGCCGATGAGGGCAGGGCGCCCGTTGCTTTAGTCGAGGTAGTCCCGCAGAACCTGCGACCGCGACGGGTGGCGCAGCTTGGACATCGTCTTTGATTCGATCTGACGGATGCGTTCGCGGGTGACTCCATAGACCTTGCCGATTTCGTCTAAAGTCTTCGGCTGGCCATCGGTAAGGCCGAAGCGCATGGCGACGACGCCAGCCTCACGCTCGGAGAGCGTATCGAGAACCGAGTGCAACTGCTCCTGGAGGAGCGTGAAGCTCACGGCATCCGCCGGAACAACAGCTTCAGAGTCCTCGATGAGGTCGCCGAACTCGGAGTCGCCGTCCTCGCCAAGCGGGGTGTGCAGCGAGATGGGCTCGCGGCCGTACTTCTGGACTTCAACAACCTTCTCAGGGGTC
The DNA here is from genome assembly GCF_043952055.1 of Arthrobacter sp. NA-172. NCBI lineage: Bacteria > Bacillati > Actinomycetota > Actinomycetes > Micrococcales > Micrococcaceae > Arthrobacter > Arthrobacter sp. NA-172. Next base: position 267,394 of record NZ_JBINOT010000002.1, read on the forward strand.
ATGTCCAGTTCGAGGGCCAGCTCTTCAGGCGTGGGTTCGCGTCCCAGGTCCTGCAGCATCTGGCGCTGAACGCGGGCCAGCTTGTTGATGACTTCCACCATGTGAACCGGGATGCGGATGGTGCGGGCCTGGGCCGCCATGGCGCGGGTGATGGCCTGGCGGATCCACCAGGTTGCGTACGTGGAGAACTTGAAGCCCTTGGTGTAGTCGAACTTCTCTACAGCACGGATCAGGCCCAGGTCTGCCTTCCTGGATGAGGTCCAGGAACAGCATTCCACGGCCGGTGTAGCGCTTGGCCAGGGAGACGACAAGGCGCAGGTTGGCTTCGAGAAGGTGGTTCTTGGCACGCTTGCCGTCGTGGATGATGAACTCAAGCTCGCGCTTGAGCTTAGGGTCCATGGAGCCGTCATCGGCGTTGATCTTCTCTTCGGCGAAGAGACCGGCTTCAATGCGGAGGGCGAGATCCACTTCCTGCTCAGCGTTCAGCAGGGCGACCTTGCCGATCTGCTTCAGGTAATCCTTGACGGGGTCGGCCGTGGCGCCTGCAGACATGACCTGCTGGACAGGAGCGTCGTCATCATCAGCATCCGAGTAGACAAAGCCGGACCCGGTGGACGCCGGTTTCTTGCTTTCTTCGCCTTCTTCGGTTTCTTCCGTGAGCTCCGTTTCGTCGGGAGCGGCGGCGTCAAAATCCTCGGCTTCTTCGGAGTCCTCGTCGGCGCCGGCGGACTTGTTGGCTGCTTCGGCAGCGGCTTTGGCGCCGGGCTTGGGCCCACGCTTCTTGGGTGCCGGCTTCTCTGCACCTGCAGTCGAAGCATTGGCGGCACGTGTTGCCGCACGCTTCGCAGCTGTAGCCGCCTTCTTTTCTTCGGCGGACAGTTCGGCCTGGGCGGCGGGTTCCTTCTCAGCGGAAGACGGGGTCACAGAAAACCTTTCTAGCGGCGGTCTGTGGAATCACCATGGGGGCAACACCACTATGACCCTGTCAAGTCCACGATCAACATCAAGTGCCATCGCCGACCGCAGAGTCTTTAGGTAAAACTCCCGACGACACCTAAATGTTCCTGGATTCAGGGAACATTCCGGGCACTTGAAACGCGGACCCAACCGGGTCTCGGCATCCATTGTCTCACGGTTTTGACTTCAAGTGGGCGATTCAGGCCGCCGCCCCGCCGAACTTGCGCCACGCCGAGGAGCGGCTTTTCGCCCAGCCGCAAACGGTGCCACGCCGGACCAACTCGGTAAGTAGTTCCGCAAGCCGGTAGCCCGGCAGTTCTGCGTCGGCCTGCGAAAGAAGTTCGTCAGCGAATGAGCCGCTCCCCTGGCACCATCGAATCCACCCCAAGATGGTGAGCGCTGCTGCACGCGCCTCGGCGCCACCCTGCCCGGCGAGCAACGCCAAAACCTGATCCAAGGTGGCCAACCGAGCCCAATCGGGGTTCTCAGGGTAGAGGCCCAGCAAAACGTCCCCGTAGCGCAAGGCGTTGGAATCCGTGGCCGCCGTCGGCGGAGATTCGCGGGTTCCGGAGGGGGCGTGTGACTCCCCTGCCGCGCGCTTCGCCGTTGCTGGTTTCACTGTTGCTGGTTTCACTGTTGCTGGTTTCGCTGTTGCTGGCGACGAGGAACGCAGCCCAGGCGGAATGACCAGGACTTCCTCTTCATCGCCCTCCAGGCAAAAGAAGCCGAAGGCCTGTGCGCCACCGCGGGCGACGTCCCTGCCGGCAGCCGCCAGGACCACCACGGCATCGCGCCAAGCCGGAACCCGCAAGGCCGCCCTGAGGAAGGCCGCAGCCTCAGCGTCGAATTCTTTCGGAAGGTCAGAGTCGAGGACCCTTATCCACACGTCCAGCATCTCTTCGAAAGCTTTCTTGCTCCGCCAGCACCGAAGTATCCCCTCAAGCGCGGCGTCTTCCGCCCCGGTGAACTCCGGATCCGGATCCACAACGGGCTGGCCCGGCGCCGGCACAGTCTGTGATTCCCTGACGCTGCTGCCCCTGAAGACCATCTCCGCGTTGAGCCTGCTATCGAGGATCTGGTGCACAGGGCGCCCGGGGATAGGGCAGCAGTCCACATCGGTACAGAACGCGCTTCGCCAGTAGTCAGAACCAATGAACCAGGCATCGCGGAGCGTCAGGCCGCGGCGGGCCAGGACAAGTTCCAGGTCAGTCAACAACGGCAGGTTGTTTCGCACCACGCCGCCGTCCTCCCAGCCGTCGTCGCTGAATAAGGCCAAGAGCACCCCGTCGGCGCCGTCGTCCGCGTTCCAGGTATTCACTGATCCTCCCTGAATACAGGGCGAGCATGTCCTCGGATCTCTCAGGCGGAAGGTCTACGCGCAGGGTGGCGCCGAGTGTCTTGCCGTGCATCGTGATGGCCACCAGGCTCTCTGTGGGCCACAGCCCCAAGGCATGGGGAATGAAGCCAAGGATGTCCTCGGGGCGGGAAATGGTCACGGAGTTCTCTGGTGTCATGAATCCAGCATCGGCAGCAATAACCGGCCATGGCAGACCCCAATTCCCCTATGTGGACAAAGGTGGCGCTCCTTGCCTGTGGAGGAAGACCGCTGCAAGGAGACTTGTAGCTGGAAGCGTCGGCTAAAGCGAGCTACTGAGTGGAGCTTCGCTGCTTCGCGAGCCGTTCGCGACGCAATTCCACGCGGACCCGGCGCTGATTTGCCAGCGATACAAGGAGCGGCGGAACGTGAACGCCCTGCGCCGCCATCTGGCGGCGCACTTTGCGACGGGTCATGAGGATCAATACCGTACCCACCAGCAGAAACACGAACTGCACGCTCAAAGCGATGCGGAACGGCGCCAGGCCATACAGTTCCCCGCCCGAGAAGCCGCTGGTGTGGAGAATATCGAGGATAAGCCCCACTAAGTAGATCGTCATGAGCGCGGCAAGGAAGCCGCCCACGTTGACGATGCCCGTGGCCGTGCCGATCCTGTGGGATGGGTTGAACGTCCGCGCGAAGTCAAAGCCAATCATGGATTCCATGGACCACCGACCGCCAGGGCAACCACCAGGAGGGCAAGCAACCACAAAGGCGCCCTGGTTGGGAGCAGCAAAACCGCGGCCCAGGCGAGCGCCGTCGCAGCCGTAATCAGCAGGACCATGGCTGAACGGCGCATGGGGTGCCTGGCGACAAAGGTTCCGAACAGCGGCCCCACAAGAATGCTGGTGACCACGAAAAGACCCATCAGGGCGGACACGGTGGCGGCATCGAGACCTTGCGCCGACACCAGAAACGGATAACCCCAGGACATGGCAAACACGTTTCCGCTGAACTGGACGGTGAAGTGGCTCCAGAGCCCCAAGCGCGTTCCCGGCTGCTGCCAGGCCCTCGCCAACGTGACCCCTGTGGCGCGCAGTCCCTGGCCGCTTTCCCGGGGCGGATGGCCATGCGGAGCGTCCCTGAGCAGCGCGAGGACCAGCACCACCGCGAGCGCGGACAGGGAACTCAATGCCAGCGAATGCTGTATTCCATCCCGCGGAATGAAGGATCAACGCGAATGGAATCACGCTGATGAGTTGGCCAAGCTGTCCCGACATTCCCGTCATTTGGGTGACAAGGGGAACCCGGGCAGGTGCGAACCAGATCGGTACGAGCCGGATCACGGAAACGAAAGTCATGGCATCGCCCGCGCCGACCAGTACCCGGCCGAGCACACCGCCGGGAACGGTGTCGGCATACGCCAACTGGAGTTGGCCGAGCCCCATAAGGACTGCACCACTGGCTATCATGGCGCGGGAGCCGAAGCGGTCCACAAGAAGGCCGACGGGTATCTGGAGGCCGGCGTAGACCGAGCAGCTGAAGCACGGTGAAGAAAGAGATGGCGGACGCACTGGCGTGGAACCGTTCGGTCGCTTCCAGTCCGGACACACACTGAAAGAGGTGCGCTGGGCCACCGCCCCACAGGTAGGCAAGCACCCCTATGGTCCAAATGAGCCAGGCGCGGGGTGCGTTCACCCTTCCATTATGCCCGGGGCCGCATTAAAGCTGCCCTTATGGGCGCGCATCTTTACGTGCGAGATACGCCTCAACTGCCGCGCCCAAGTCCTCGGCATTGGGCAGTTCGTCGTTCTCGTCGGCGAGCAGGGACCGGCGAACGGTTCCCTCGGCTTTGTCGTCATAGCGGGATTCCAGCGTTGAAACCACCTGCTGGACGTCCTCGGAGGCCTCCACCTGTTCGGCGATCTGCCGGCCAACTTCCCTGCCGGCCTCACGGAGGCGGTCCGTGGGGGACATGAGGGACGTGGCGGCACCAAGATATTCAAGGCCTGCCACCGGCCGCCGGCGGGTACTCGGCGTCCGCGAGGTAATGGGGCACGTGGATGACGTATCCGGCCACTTTGCGCCCGGCCTCAATCAACCGCAGCTCAAGGATGTGGCCGATGGCGGACGGAACATCGACCACCGGTTTCCACGTTGAGATCCCCTCGATGAGCTCCGGCCGATTGCCGTGCACTGTGACGCCG